>NZ_JBEZJI010000006.1:0-260350 GCF_040649435.1 Actinomadura sp. NPDC048955 | reverse complement strand
CCCGCCCCGACAGGCGCGCCGCCTGGCGGAGCGTGGCGCGGTGCGCCAGGGCGAGGCTGTCGAGGATGCAGCGCACGGTCTCGGCGGGCGCCGCCGGCGCCATCGCGCCGGCGGCTCGCCGTGGAGGGACGGACGCTCCCGTCAGTTGACCTTCTCGACCGGGGCCGCCCGGGGGGCCTTCCGGTGGGCTCGGCGCGCCAGGACGTAGTACAGGCCTCCCGCGACCAGGCCGCCCGAGAGCCACGAGAAGTCGGTGTGCCCCAGCGCCCGCGCGACGGGGCCCTGGAGGGCGGGCACGGTCCCGAACTGCCACGCCCATGCCGCCAGCAGCCCGAGCCCCAGGGCCGCCAGGGCCCGGACGTTCGCGCCGCCGTCCTTGTAGAGGGCGGCCACGTCGATCCGGCCGCGCCGCAGGACGAAGAAGTCCACCAGGACGATCGCCGCCCAGGGGCTGATCCACACCAGGATGGACGCCATCCAGTGGTCGAACGCCTGGGCGAAGCTGTCGGCCCGCAGGAACACCACCAGCACAAGGGACGCCACCGTCCCGGCCACCAGCGTCACCTTCCACCGGGCGATCCGGATGCCGACCGACAGCGCGGCGAGCGAGCACGAGTACAGGTTCAGGATGTTGGTCGCCACCGGCCCGTGCATGATCAGCAGCAGGACCGGCACGGCCATGACGCCGAACGCGCCGGTCACGAGGCTGGACGGGTCGCCGCCGTCGCCCGCGCTGGCCAGGCAGGCGCCGAGCGCGGCCAGCCACACCGTGGGGACGTACATCCCGAGAGCGGTGGACCAGAACACCGACCGGTCCGATGCCTGCGGGCGCACGAAGCGGCTGTAGTCGGCGGAGTAGGGCAGCCAGCTGATGCCCCAGCCGATGCCGATGGCGGTGAGCAGCTGGGTCACGGCGGTGAACTTGTCTCCCGCGGTGGTGGCGGTGGCGGTCGTCCAGTGGAGGTCGGCCTGCCCCAGGGCCAGCCCGGTCATGACCACCATGACCAGCACGGTGGCCGGGACGGTGTACTTCTCGAAGGTCCGGATCGCGTAGAAGCCGTAGAGGGCCAGGACGAGCTGGGCGGCCATGATGAGCGCGGCAACCAGGTAGCGCAGCCCGGCGCCGCCGTGCACCCCCGCCTGGGCGAGGATCTCGATCACCAGGTCCAGGACCACCCAGGTGTTGACGCCCACCCAGCCCATGGTCAGCAGCCCCTGCACCAGGCCGGGGACGAGGGCGCCGCGCCGGCCGAACGGCCCGCGGCCGAGCACCATCTGGTTGACGCCGGTGCGGTGGCCGATGACGTTGAACAGCCCGAAGACCGCGCAGCCCACCACGTTGCCGAGGGTGACGACCACCAGGGTCTCCACCAGGCTCAGGCCGAGCGTGACGCCCAGCGCCCCGAGCACCCAGTTGATCGGCGCGATGTTGGCCCCGCACCAGATCCAGAACTGCTGCCACGGCGTGGAGTCGCGGGCGGAGGCCGGGATGGGCTCGATGCCGTGTTCGTCGAATCGAACCGGTTCTTCCAAGCGAACCGGTTGGGCTGTAAGGCTCTGGTGTGCGGATTCGTTGCTGGACATGGTTCCTCCGTCCGTGACGTACAGCACACCAAAGCACCGTGGCGCCCGTCCAGGAATAGAGGAACCTCTACCATCGGTCCGCTTGGCTGGATAGATTCACAGCATGTTCACGCTGGCGTCCCTGCTGGAAGACGAGTCGCTGGGCCTCCGGGTCCTGGTTCCGGGCCCGCCGGGGGCCCTGGAGGAGCCGGTCGCCTGGGTCCACAACACCGAGCTGCCCGACCCGTCCGGTTACGTGCGGCGGCGCGAGCTGGTGCTGACCAACGGCCTGTGGGACGACCGGATCGCGGCCTCCGGGTTCGTCGCCAACGTCCAGCGGGCCCAGGCGGCGGGCATCGTGTTCGGCCTGCGCCCGGAGCGCCCCACCACGCCGGAGGAGCTGGTCGCCGCCTGCCGCGACGCGGGCGTGCCCCTGCTGGAGATCGCGGCGGCGGTGCCGTTCACCGCGATCTCCGAGGCGGTCGCCACCCGCTACACCGAGGAGCGTCAGGGCGCGCTGGTCGGCATGGTGCGCCGGGGGGACGCGCTGGCCACGGCGATCTCGCGGGGCGCGGGCGCGTCCGGGGTCCTGCGGGTGCTGCGCCGCGACCACGAACTGCCGCTCGCGGTCGTCGACCGGATGGGCCGGCTGCTGGCCTCGGCCGGGACGGAGCTGGACGCCGCCCAGCTCCACACGGTCGCCACGGGGCTGACCCGCCGTCCGCCGCCCCTGGAACTCGACCTCGGCGCCGCCGGACGCGCCGCGCTGTACCTGGTCGGCGCGGTCGGCGACGTGGACGCGGCGCTGATCTGCCTGCGCCCGGTGAGCGAGCTGACGCGCGTCGAGCAGGACGCGCTGGACCAGGCGGCGCGCTTCCTCAGCCTGGAGGTCGCCAAGCAGCAGGCCGTGCAGGCGATCGAGCTGCGGTTCGCCAGCGAGCTGCTGGAGATGGTGCTGTCGGGCGGCAGCCGCGACGCCGAGGTCCCCGGACGGCTGCGCGCGTTCGGCGTCGACCCCGAGGGGCCGCTCGCGGTGTGGACGACGGCGTTCGCGGGCCCGGAGGCGACCCTGCCCGGGCTCGCCGAGGTGGTCGGCGAGTTCTTCGTCGCCGCCGGCGTCCCGGTCGTGGTGGCGGCCGGATCGCAGGACGTGGTGGCCGTCCTGTCGTGGCGGCACGGCGAGCGGGAGGCGGCGCCCCTCGCCGAGCGGCTCGCCTCCGCCGTGGGGGAGCGGTTCCCCGGACACCGCGCCGTCGTGGGCCTCGGCGGGACCGCCCGGGGCCCGGCGGGGCTGCGCGAACCGCTCATCAGGTCGCGGGAGGTCTGCCGCACCCTGCGGCGGGGCGGCGCCGGGCCCGCCGTCCGGACCTTCGCCGAGCTCGGCCCGCACCGGCTCCTGCTCGGGACGCAGAACGCCGCCGCCCTGCGGACCCTGGCCGACGGCGTGCTCGCGCCGGTGCGCGAGCACGACGCCAGGCGGGACGGCGAGCTGGAGGCCACGCTGCGCGCGTTCCTGGACCACGACGGGCACTGGCAGGCCACCGCCGCCGCCCTCCGGGTGCACGTGAACACGCTGCGGAACCGGCTCGCCAAGATCGGTGAGCTGACCGGCCGCGACACCTCCCGCACCGCCGACCGCGTCGACCTCTTCCTGGCCCTGCGCGCCGCCGACATGCTCTGACCTCCCCGGCCGCGGCGGCGCGGGCGGTCAGTGCGGGTGGACGTCCGGGTCCACCCGCGGCGGGCGGTGGGGGCGCGGCCGGACGTCCGGGTCGGCGAACGCCGCCTCCGCCACGTCCCGGCAGCGGGCGAACGCCACGTCACCGCACTCCAGCGCGTACTCGATGAACCGGCGCAGCGCCAGCGCCCGGCCCGGACGCCCGGACAGGAACGGGTGCACGCAGAGGTTGAACAGGCACCCGTAGTGCCGCATGCCGTCCAGCTCCGCGCGCCACAGCTCCAGCACCTTGTGCGGCGACTCGATGACCGAGCCGACGTGCGGCTCGGGCAGGAAGGCGTACTGCTCCCAGTCGTCCAGCGACCAGTGCACCGGCAGCTCGACGATCTCGCCCGCCGCGGCCCGGACCCGGTAGGGCCGGTCGTCGCCCATCAGGGACGAGTCGTAGCGCAGCCCGTGCTCGGCCACCAGCTCCGCCGTGGTCCAGGACGCCTCCCACAGCGCCGCCCGGTGCCCGGCGATCTCGATGCCCTGCCCGGCGAACACCTCCAGGGCGCGCTCGAAGTCCGCGCGCTCCTCCTCCGGCGACATCGACGTGGGCGGACGGTGGGCGTAGGAGTGGTGCGCCACCTCGTGCCCGCGCTCGACGATCGAGGCGGCCAGCCCCGGGCGCCGCTCGGCCACCCAGCCGGGCACGAAGAACGTCGCCGGGACCTCCATCTCGTCCAGCAGCGCCAGGATCCGGGGCAGCCCCACGTCCGGCCCGTAAGCCTGGTGGGACATCGTGCTCGCGTGCGCGGCGTACCGGCCGCCCTGGGCGAGGACGGGCGTCTCGGCGTCCACGTCGAAGCCCAGGGCCACCACCGCGGCGGCCCCGCCGTGCCAGCTTCCGGCCATGTCCCCGTCCCCCTCCTCGCCCCCGGCCGCCGGATCAGGCGTCCGCACCGGCCGCCAGCCCCCAGCGCCGGGCGTTGTCCAGGGTGACCATCGGCGACAGCATCGCATGGTCGAACGGCTCGGGCGCCGTGCCCCCGGCGAGGCGGCGCGGCAGGTCGGGGTTCACCAGCGCCGCCCGGGCCACCGAGACCAGGTCGGCGTGGCCGTCCGCCAGGACCTGCGCCGACAGGTCCGCGTCGTGCATCCCGCCGTTGGCGATCACCGGCAGGCCGCTCACCCGGCGGGCCAGGCCGGTGACGGTGAGCCCCCGGTCCAGCCGCGCGGAGTCGAGCCAGTTACGCCCCTCGCTCGCGACGTGCAGGTAGCTCGCGCCCGCCTCGGTCAGCGCCGCGAAGATCACCTCGGCGTCGTGGGCGCCGCCGGGCCAGCGGTACCGGAAGTCGTTCACCTTGGTCTGCGACACCCGGACCCCGACGCGCCAGTCCGGCCCCACCTCCGCGCGGACCGCCGCGACGACCTCCGCCGTCAGGCGCACCCGGGCCGCGACCGGCCCGCCGTAGGAGTCCTCGCGCAGGTTGGTGTAGTCGGTGAGGAACTGGTCCAGCAGGTAGCCGTTGGCGGCGTGGATCTCCACACCGTCGAACCCGGCGCGCCTGGCGTTCGCCGCCGAGGCGACGAAACCGTCCACGGCCTGCCCGATGTCGTCCAGGCTCATCTCCCGGGGCGCCGCCCATGGGCCGTGCCCGCCGTACTCGGGCATCTTGACACCCTGCGGCACCACCGCCGACGGCCCCGCGGTCTCGTCGCGGTAGGGGTTCCCCTGCGACAGGGCGCCCGCGTGCATCAGCTGGGCCACGATGGCGCCTCCGGCCTCGTGCACGCCGGCGGTGACCTCCTTCCAGGCGGACACGTGACGCTCCGACACCAGGCCCGGCTGGTTGAGGTAGCCCTGGCTGTAGACGGCGTCGGTGTAGGTCCCCTCGGTGACGACCAGGCCGAACCCGCCGCGCGCGAACCGCGCGTAGTACTCGGCCATCTCTTGCGTCGGCGTGCCGTCCGGCATGGCCGAGACCCGCGTCATGGGCGCCACCACCAGGCGGTTGGACGTGCGCAGCCCGCCGACGTGTCCCGGCTCCAGTGCGGGGTGCGCGACTGTGACGGTCATCTTCTCTCTCCTTCTCGTTGTCGTTCCCGGACCGGGTCGAGGCCGGTCCGCCTCACAGGACGTCGATCGCCATCGGGGTCGGGCCGTCGCCGTTGATCCCGGCCAGGTCCTGCGGGCACGCCGACACGACGACCACGCAGTCCATCGCCGCCTCGAAGGTGACCGCGTCGCCGGCCCGGCTCTCGGCGGCCAGCCACCGCAGCCGCCCGGACTCCTCCACCGGGATCCGCATGAACACGTTGACCGGCTGCGGGACGGCGGCGATCGACAGCCCCATCTCCGCCAGCGCCGATTCCAGGTTCCCCGCGCACGAGGCGTGCCCCGGGACCCCGAGCCCCTCGTACCGGGCGGGGTCGCACGCGGCGATCAGCATGTCGTGCGAGCCCGGCGAGGTGTCGCCCTCCAGGGTCAGGATCGGCCTGCGCCGATCGGTGACGAACGCCTCGCCCACCCGCGGGAACAGCCGGCTCGTCACGCTGCGGGTGTGCGCGGCGCTCAGGTGCTCGCGCGGATCGTCCGCGGCGAACGCGAACAGGTCGCCGACCTGGCCGCCCTCCACGTCCACGACCCGCACCCGCCGCCCGGCTGCCACCCGCACCGCCCGGCCTTCGCCGGCGGGCACCAACGTCCGTTCCATCGTCACCATGCCGGCCAGCACACCACCGGACGGACGGTCCAGGCCATGGAGCTTCATCCAGGTATAAGTGGCCACAATGAACTTTCATCCATGGTCCAGTGTTCTGAGCAGGTCATCGTCCGGCTTTTTGTCGGGTGTGCCGCTTTCGCGCTGAGCGGGCGGCCCGCCCCGGCGAGCGCGTGCTCTCGGTCACGGCCGGTGACCGGCGGACGCGGTTACCGGTCAGTCGCTTCTTGGCCCTCCGCGCCGCCCCCGCCCTGCCCGCCGCGCGGGGTCCGAGGCGGGACCGGAACCGGAACGGCAGTGAATAATCATGGCGCTTCGTCCGATTCTCTCTGCTATGGGCGGTACTCTTCCCGCAGCGTTCGTGCGTGATGACGGCGCCCGGGGCAGAGAGGGAGCACGGCTTTTGAGCAAGGGAACAGGCGATGCGCATCTTCCGGAGCTGTTGCGCTCCCGACGGGATGTCATTCTTGACCGGTGGGTCGACCTGGTCGTCGCGGGGGTGCGCGGCCGCATCACGGAGAGTGAGCTCAGAGCCGAGCTCTCCGAGCTGTACGGGCTGATCGAGAGGTCGACCGGCGGCGAGAGGGAGGCGGCCGGGGAACTCCGGGCCGCGCTGACCGAGATCTCCCGCACCCGCGCCCGGCAGGGCTTCAGTCCCAGTGAGACCGCGGTGAGCGTGTTCGCGCTCAAGCAGGCGGTGCTGGAGCAGGTCGGCGCCATCGGCGACGTGGCGGCGTACGCCGAGTTCGTGGCGTTCTCCTCCGGTGTCGACGATCTGGGGCTGCTGACCTTCGAGACCTACGCCGCCGCGCGCGAGCAGGTCATCGCCGACCAGACCGAGCAGCTGCTCGAACTGTCCACGCCGGTGGTGAAGCTGTGGGAGGGGATCCTCGGGGTCCCGCTGGTGGGCACGCTCGACTCCGCGCGCACGCAGGTGGTGATGGAGACCCTGCTGGAGCGCCTGGTCGAGACGGGCTCGCAGTTCGCGGTGATCGACATCACCGGGGTCCCGGCCGTGGACACCGAGGTGGCCCAGCACCTGCTGAAGACGGTGATGGCGGCCAGGCTGATGGGCACCGACTGCGTGATCTCCGGCATCCGCCCGCAGATCGCCCAGACGATCGTGGCGCTCGGGATCGAGTTCGGCGACATTCCGACGAAGGCCTCGCTGGCCGACGCCCTGGAGTGGGCCATGGAGCGCAGCGGTACCCGCCTCGTCGGCGGGGCGGGGGCCTGATGGAGCGCGTCCCGATTCTGAAGATCGGCCAGGTGCTGCTGGTGTCGATCCAGGTCGATCTGCAGGACCAGACCGTCCTGGCGCTCCAGGAGGACCTGGCCGACCGGATCGTCAGGACGGGCGCCCGCGGCGTGATCATCGACATCACCGCGGTGGACATCGTGGACTCCTTCATCGGCCGGATGTTCGCCACCATCGCCTCGATGTCGCGGCTGATGGACGCCGAGACGGTCGTGGTGGGGATGCGGCCCGCGGTGGCGATCACCCTGGTCGAGCTGGGCCTGTCGCTCGGCGGGGTCCGCACCGCCCTGGACCTGGAGAAGGGCATGCGGCTGCTCGGCGCGCCGCTGCCGGCCATCGGGCCCGGCGCCGTGGACAGCCCGTGACGACTCCGGCGGGTGACTCCGTCCCCATCGCCTCCAACGACGACGTGGTCCGCGTGCGGCAGCTCGTGCGGGCCGCGGCGGCCGCGGCGGGGATGTCACTGGTCGACCAGACCAAGATCGTCACGGCGGCCAGCGAGCTGGCCCGCAACACCTTCGTGCACGGCGGAGGCGGCAGCGCGCGCGTGGAGCCCGTCGTCAACGCGCGGGGCCGCGCCGGCGTGCGGCTGGTGTTCACCGACACGGGCGGCGGAATTCCCGACGTGGCCCAGGCGCTGACCGAAGGGTGGACGAGCGGCGGCGGCCTCGGCCTGGGGCTGCCGGGCGCGCGGCGCCTGGCCGACGAGTTCGAGCTGGATACCGAGGTCGGGAGGGGCACCACGGTGACGGTGACCAAGTGGATCCGCTGACCGGCACCGGATGGATGACCAGCCCATCGGCCGGTGACGCGATCTGGCTTCGGGCCGAGGAGCCCAGCGCCGCGGCCGGCGCGCGGCGCCAGGCGGTCCGCCTGGCCGAGCGGCTCGGCTTCGCGGGGGAGCGCCTCGGGCAGATCCAGCTCGCGGTGACCGAGGCGGCCACCAACCTGGCCAAGCACGCGGTCCAGGGAGAGATCCTCGTCCGGATAGTCCGGACGGGGGAGGAGGCCGCGCTGGAGCTCGTGTGCGTGGACCGGGGGCCCGGCATCACCGACGTCCCCGCGTCCCGCCTGGACGGCCATTCCACGTCCGGGACGCTCGGCCTCGGGCTCGGCTCGATCGAGCGGCTCGCCGACCGCACCGGGATGCATTCGCTTCCGGGCGCCGGCACCGTCCTGTTCGCCGGGTTCTCGCGGCTCGGGGGCCGGGCCGCCGCGGCGCCGGGGCCGCCGTTCGCCGGCCTGACCCGGCCGATCGACGGCGAGGAGGAGTGCGGCGACGCCTACGCCGCGCGGCTGGACGGCGGAACGGTGTACGCGATGGTCTGCGACGGCCTCGGGCACGGCCCGATGGCGGCTCGGGCCGCCCAGGAGGCCGTCGCGGCGATGCGCGAGGCCGTGCTGCCGGCCCGCCCCATCGACCTGCTGCGGCTGGTGCACCAGCGGCTCGGGGCGACCCGTGGCGGCGCGGTCGCCGTGGCGGCCGTGGACCCGGCGGCGGGCGCGGTGCGGTTCGCGGGCCTGGGCAACGTCGCCGGATGGATCGTCGGCCCCGACCGCCGGCACGGCATGATCTCGGTTCCGGGCATCGCCGGCGCGAAGACCAGGACCATGCGCGAGCACGCCTACGACCTGCCCCGGGACGCCGTGGTGGTGCTGCACTCCGACGGGCTGACCGACAAGTGGGACGCCGCCGGCCGTCCCGGGGCCTCCCGCGATCCGCTGCTGATCGCCGCGGACCTGCTGCGCTCCGCCGGGGTGCGGCACGACGACCGCTGCGTCCTCGCCGTGACGACCGCCGGGCGGAGGTGAGCCGGTGGCGGAGGAACTGCTGCGCCTGCGCGTGGCCGACGACGAGGGGGTCTTCGCCCTCCGCCAGGCCGGGCGGCACGTCGCCGCGGCGGTCCGCCTGGACCTCCAGGACCAGGTGCGGGTCGCCACCGCGCTCAGCGAGATCGGCCGGGAGCTGGCGGCCCACGCGGGCACGGTCGCGGTGGCCTTCCTCCTCGACCGGCGGCCGGCGCCGCGGCTGCTGGTCGAGATGGAGTACGCGCCCGCGCGGGACGCCCGCCGGCCGAAGGAGGGCGACGCCGCGGCCGCGCGCCTGATGGACCTGCTGGAGGAGACGGGCACGGAGGCGCGGCGGACCGTCCGGCTCGCCAAGGCCCTGCCCGCGGACGTCGCCGACGTGGCCGGCGCGACCCTCGCCGATCTGCGCGCCCGGCTGGGACGGCTGCAACCCGCCACCGCCCTGGAGGAGCTGCGGACACAGAACGCCGAGCTGGTCGAGGCGCTGGAGGACGTCCGGCGGCAGCGCGAGGAGCTCCGCAGGCTCAACACCGAGCTGGAGGAGACCAACCAGGGCGTGATGGCCCTCTACAACGAGCTGTCCTCCGAGCTGGAGGAGACCAACCGGGGGGTGGTGGCGCTGTACGCCGAACTGGAGGAGAAGTCCGACCAGCTCCGCGAGGCGGGCGAGGCCAAGAACCGCTTCTGGGCCAACATCAGCCACGAGCTGCGCACGCCCGTCCACGGTGTCATCGGGCTCACCCGGCTGCTGCTCGACCCCGCCGCCGAACCCCTCACCGAGGAGCAGCGGCACCAGGTCTCGCTGGTCGCCGGCGCCAGTGAGACCCTGCTCTCCCTGGTGAACGAGCTGCTGGACATGGCCAAGGCCGAGCAGGGCCGGCTCGCGCCGCGCCGCACCTTCGTCGAGGTGTCCTCGATGCTGCGGCAGCTGGCGGACCTGATGACGCCCATGGCCGAGCAGTCCGGGGTGCGGCTCCGGTTCGACGCCGCCGAGGCGGGCGCCCTCATCCTCGTCACCGACGAGGTGATGCTGACCCGCATCCTGCGCAACCTGGTGGCCAACGGGCTCAAGTTCACCGACGAGGGCGAGGTGCGCCTGACGACCCGGCGCACCCCGGACTACCTGGAGTTCGTCGTCGCCGACACCGGGGTGGGCATCCCGCCCGGCGAGCAGGAGCGCGTGTTCGAGGAGTTCTACCAGGTGCCGGGCGGCAGGCCGGGAGGAACCGGGATCGGGCTGACCTACTCCCGCCGCCTCGCCCACGCCCTCGGCGGCGACCTGTCGCTGGAGAGCGAGGTCGGCGCGGGCACGACGGTGACGCTGCGCCTGCCCGCGTACCGGAGCCTGGCCGAACTCGGCCTCACGCACGTGCTCGTCGCCGACGCGCACGACGCCGGGCGCAGGGTCCTGCGCGACGTGCTCGGCGACGTCGCCGAACGCGTCAGCGAGGCCGGCGACCCGCGGACCGTCCGCGACCTGGCGGCCGCCGCCGACCCGCCCGAGCTGATCCTGCTCGGTTCCGGCGTCTCCCCCGCCGACGCGGTCGGCGGGCCGGACGGACCGCCCCTGGGGACCGCCGTCGTGCTGATCGCCCCGTCGGACGCGGCCGTCTCGGACGAGACGCGGCCGGAGCGCGTGGACGCCGTCCTCGACCAGGCCCAGCTCGCACCGGTCATGCTCGCCGACGCGGTGGCGCGGGCGCGGACCCGGCGGACGGCGCGGACGCCGTGACCGACGCGATACCGACCGCGACCACCCTGGTCGTCGACGACAACGAGACCAAGCGCTACATCATCGGCAGCTGGCTGCGCCGCGCCGGGCACACCGTCGTGGAGGCCGCCACCGCCGCCCAGTGCTGGGAACGGCTCGCCGAGCACCAGGTCGACCTGGTCGTCCTGGACGTCCAGCTGCCCGACGCGAACGGCATGGAGGTCTGCGAGCAGATCAAGGCCGCCCCCGCCACGGCGTCGCTGCCCGTCGTCCACATCTCCGCCGCGGCCGTCGAGGCCACCGACCGCACCAGCGGGCTGCGGCGCGGCGCCGACGCCTACATGACCGACCCCATCGACCCGGGCGAGTTCATCGCCACCGCCGAGGCGGTCCTGCGCTACTACCAGGCCCGGCGCCGGGCCGAGCGGATCGCCGAGCGGATGGCGGCCTTCACCCGCACCTCGCTGGCCATCAACGCCGCCACGACCTTCGACGGGCTCGCGGCGGTGGCGGCGCGCGGCGCCCTCGACATCTTCTCGGTGCCCTCGGCGGTGTACATCCTCCCCCCGGACGGCCAGGTGAGAAGGACCGTCCACCTGGGCGGCGAGCCGTGGAACCGGCCGTGCCCTCCCGAGGTGCCAGCGCGGCTCGCCGCGACGACCGGCCTCGGCGACGACACCGGCACCCGCATCGCCGCCGTGCCGGAGGCGCGATGGCGGGAGCTGCTGCCCGACAGCGAACCCAGGGGCGACGTGCTGCTGGTCACGTCGCGGGCCAAGCGCGGCCGTCCCGCGATCGGCGTGGCGATCGAGGCCGTCGGCGCGTCCGACGAGGACGCCACCCACCTCCTGCGCCAGCTGGGGCAGGCGGTGGCGCTGGCGATGGAGGCGCTGCGCTCCTACACCGAGGAGCACCTGATCTCCCTGACGCTCCAGCGCAGCCTGCTGCCCGCCGTCCACCCCGCCATGCCGGGCTGGGCGTTCAGCGTCCGTTACGAGCCGGCCAGCGACCAGGCCGAGGTGGGCGGCGACTTCTACGAGGTCATCGACCGCGGCGAGGACGTCCTGGTGGCCATCGGCGACGTGCAGGGGCACTCCCTGCACGCGGCCACCGTCATGGCGGAACTGCGGCACGCGATGCGCGCCTTCGCCGCGGAGGGCCATGACATCGCCGGCATCCTCAGGCTGCTCAACAACGTGATGCAGCGCTACCACGACGACCAGACCGCCACGATGTGCCTGATGTCCCTGGACCCGCGCACGGGACGGCTCCAGGTCGCCAACGCGGGCCACCTCCCGCCCCTGCACGTCGCCGGGGGAAGGGCCGAGTACGGCGGCAGGGGCGGCCTGCTCCTCGGCTTCCCCGCCGAGCGGCTCGGCCTGGAGGAGACGAGCGTCCCGCCGGGCGGCGCCGTCGTCCTCATCACCGACGGCCTGATCGAGGACCGCACCGTCCCCCTGAGCGACAACCTCGAACGCCTCAGGACCCTCGCCGCGGACGTGGGAGAGGACCTGGAGGCCTTCAGCGACCGCGTCATCGCCGAGTTCGGCCCCCGCGAGGACGACGTCGCCCTCATCGTCATGCGCCGCGACCCCTGAGTCAGGGGAGGGTGTTCTTCCAGATCCGGCCGTCCTTGACGATGACCTTCAGGCGGGCGCCGGGATCGGCCAGCAGGCCCAGGTCGCGGGTGGGATCGCCGTCGACGAGGAGCAGGTCGGCCCACGCCCCTTCGGCGATCACTCCCAGGCGGGCGAGGTGCGGGACCCGCCCGTGCGCGGCGACGTCGGCGGGCGTCGGGTTCTGGTAGGGGTCGCGCGGCCCGGCCTCGCGGAACAGCTCGGCGTTGCCGGACGTGGCGATCCTCAGCGCCGCCAGGGCCCCGCCCGCCGGCCCGGCCGTCCGGGCGAGCATCGCGCTCTGCCGGGCGCTGCGGGCCGGGTCCAGCATCAGGTCGGTGCCGAACGCGACGCGCACGCCGTGCTTCAGAGCCCAGGCGAAGACGCGCTCCGTCCCCGCGCACACCCGCCGGTTCTTCTCGGCCGACGCCGGGTCCGGGTAGGAGTGGTCGCTCTCGGCGAAGGGCTGGGTGCTGAGCCAGACGCCCTCGCCGGCCATGTAGGCGAGGTCGTCCTCCGCCGCCAGATGCCCGTGCTCGATCACCTTGACCCCCGCCTCGACCGCCCGGCGGATCCCGGCACCGGTGTAGACGTGCACGGCGACGTAGGTGCCCCAGTCGGCCGCCGCCCGCACCCCGGCGCGCAGCTCGCCGGTGGTGTACTGCAGGACGTCCAGGTGGTCGTAGGCGGACGCCACCCCGCCGCCCGCCATCATCTTGATCTGCGAGGCGCCCTTCCGCAGCTGCTCGCGCACGCCCGCGAGGACCTGCGAGGGGCCGTCGGCGATCCGCATGAGCCCCAGCTGCTCCGCACGCGTGGCCGCCCCGCCCAGCGCGGTCGGCACGTCGTACACCATGCCGAAGTCGCCGTGCCCTCCGGTCTGGGACAGGCCCGCGTGGCTCGGGTAGATGCGCGGGCCGGGCAGCGCGCCCGCGTCGATCATCCGCTTGAGGTCGCCGGTGTCGCCGGCCATGTCGCGCACGGTCGTGAACCCGCGCATCAGCATCGCCCGGGCCTCGGCCGCGGCCCTGAGGTGACCGGCGCCGGCGCCGCCGAGCATCAGCTCGGCCTGCGTGGCCCCGGCCAGGACGAGGTGGACGTGGGCGTCGCTGAGCCCGGGGATGAGCGTGCCTCCGCGCCCGTCGACGACCGTGCCGCCCCCGCCGCCCGCGCCGCCCGCGGGCGGGTCCCCGTTGCCCACGGTCTTGATCTTCGTGCCCTCGACCACCACGTGCCCGGCGCGGATCCGGTCGCTCATCCCGTCGAAGATCCGCACATCGCGGATCACGATCGTCCCGGTGTCGCTCCCCTGGTCCTCCACGCGGGGGTCCTGCCCGCCCGGCGTCCGGCGAGAGGGCGATCGCCAAGGGATTGCGAAGCCTTGCCGTGCCCGTGAAGCCCGGCGGCCGGCGTCGCGGCGCGCCGGTCGTTGACCCAAAGCGTGACGTCTCTTGGGCTAGTTGATCGGGGCGGCGGGAATCAGGCCGGGCGTACGAGATTTCCATCCCGCGATCACATGGCGGCGTTCCAAGGGAGTTGGCCTTTGTCCTCGGCAACCGCGCCGCCGAATACGCCGGATTCGCCGGAACCGGCGGAAAATCCGGAACGGCGGCGGGGGATCGACCATCTGCTCACCATCCCGAGAGGGATAGCGCAGGTCGAATTCCAGCCGAACTACTGGACCGGACTGGTCTTCCTCGTGGCGCTGTTCGTGGGCGGGTGGCAGTTCGGCGTCTTCGGGCTGCTGGGGACGGTGGCCGCCACGCTCACCGCCTACCTGTTCGGCGTCTCCTGGCGGGACCGTATCTCGCCGGGGCTGGAGGGCTTCTGCGGCACGCTGATCGGCGTCAGCCTGGTGCTCTATCTGGACGCTCGGTGGATGACGGCCGCGCTCGTCGTCGGCGGCGCGATCGCCGGCAGCGTGCTGACCTCGGCGCTGAGGATGGTCCTCGCCCCGTACGACCTGCCCACGTTCACCGCGCCCTTCTGCGTGATCACCTCCGTCATGGTGATCGGCGGGCCGTCCTTCGGCCGGGTGTGGGCGGAGCACGCGGGCTCGGCCCCGCCGTCGGAGTCCGCTCCTGGCACGGCGATGACCTGGACCTACTTCTGGAAGGGCACCTTCAACGGGGTCGGCCAGGTGTTCTTCCAGAACAAGTGGTACGTCGGACTGATCTTCCTGGCCGGGCTGGTGATCGCCGGCTGGGTCACCGGGCTGGTGGCCCTGGTCTCCAGCCTGATCGGCCTGCTCACCGGCTGGGCGCTGGGGGCGCAGGCCGCGGACCTCGGGGCCGGCCTGTACGGCTACAACTCCGTGCTGACCGGGCTCGCGCTGTTCGGAACCTTCGTCGCGGTCACCTCGGTGAGCGCCGTCTACGCCGTGATCGGCACGGTGGCGGCGGCGGGCCTGACGGCCGGCGTCGGCACCCTGTTCGAGGTGGTCGGAGGCCACACCCTCACCTGGCCCTTCGTGCTGGTGACCTGGGTGTTCCTCGCCGCCGTCCCGATGTTCAACAAGATCGAGCGCGCTGGGTGACCGCCGGTGGCGGCCGGGCGCGGAAAGGACACCGATGAACCTCACCCCGCGGGAGATGGACAAGCTGGTCCTCTTCACCGCCGCCCAGATGGCGCAGCAGCGCCGGGACAGGGGCCTGAAGCTGAACTACGCCGAGACGGTGGCGCTGATCTGCTCGGCGATCGTGGAGGCGGCCCGGGACGGCAGGACCGTCGCCGAGTGCATGGAGCTCGGCAAGCGGATCGTCGGGCCCGACGACGTGCTGCCCGGTGTGCGCGCGATGCTGAAGCTGATCCAGGTCGAGGCCGCCTTCGACGACGGCACGAAGCTGGTCTCCTGCCACGACCCGGTCGGCGGCAAGTAGTGTCCGGAGGCCGGCGGGTCGTCCTGGTCGGCGGGCATGAGAGCCGGCAGGGCCGGTGCCTTCCGGACCTGCTCGGCCCCGGGGGCCCGCACGTCCACGCCCCGGGGAGTGACCTGCAGTCCGCGCTGCGGACGCGGGACCGGCTCGTGGCGGTGCCGATGACGCTCGGGCGCGACCCGGACCTGCCGGACGTCACCGCGCAGACCCTGCGCTGGACGGCCCGGGACCGGGCGCCGGGAGACCTGCTGCTGGCCGGGCCGCTGGGCACGACCGGGCACCTGGCCGGCTGGATCAGGGGCGCGGTGAACCGGGCGCTGCGCGACGGGCCGGGGGAGCGGGCGGTCCTGCTGGTGGCGCCCGCCGCCGGGCCCGAGCCGGACGCCGAACTGTTCCGGGTGGCGCGGCTGGTGTGGCAGTACACGCCGGTCCGCTGGGTGGAGGTCGCGCTGACGGGCGGCGAGCCGGACGTGGACGAGGGCGTCGAGCGCTGCCGGCGGCTGGGGGCGGACGAGGTCGTCCTGGTGCCCGCCTCCTTCGTTCCGGCGCCCCTGCGGGCCGACGCCAGGACCGCGGGGCCGCTTCTGGGGCCGGCGTCGCTCGCGGCGCTGATCCGCGAACGGGTGGCCGAGGCGGAACGCCGGTGGAGCCGGGACGGCGACGACGGGCTGGCACCCGCCGCCCACGGACACGGGCACGGACACGGGCACGATCATGCTCATCTCCAGGAAATTCCACGTCGGGTGATGGCGGACATGAAAGGGGAGGAATCCCATGTCGGATGACGTTTACATGTACGGCGAGGGCGATATCGAACTGAATGTCGGTCAGCCCAGGGAGACCATCCTGGTGCAGAACACGGGTGACCGCGCGGTCCAGGTCGGCTCGCACTTCCATTTCTTCGAGACCAACCGGGCGCTGAAGTTCGAGCGTGACAAGGCGTTCGGGAAACGGCTGGACATCCCGTCGGGAACCGCGGTCCGTTTCGAGCCCGGAGACACCAAGGAGGTGACCCTGGTCGAGTACGGCGGCGGGCTGCGGCTGGTGGGGTTCGGGGGCCTGCTCAACGGCAGCGTCCGGTCCGAGGAGGCGCACCGCACGGCGCTGCGGCGGATGCACAAGCGCGGCTACCTCGACGAGCCGGTCGAGCCGCCGAAGAAGTCGTCCAGGAAGAGCAAGTCAGCACGCTCCGGAAAGAAGGGCTGAGCCGCCATGGCCACGATGAGCCGTCAGCAGTACGCGTCCATGTACGGCCCGACCGTGGGCGACCGGGTGCGCCTCGGGGACACCAACCTCGTCGTCGAGGTGGAGAAGGACCACACCGAGGGGCACTACGGGGACGAGGCCCAGTACGGCGGCGGCAAGACCGCCCGCGACGGCATGTCGGCCGACCCGGCCTCGGGACGGTCGGTCGCCCTGGACGTCGTCATCACCAACGCGCTGATCCTCGACCCGGTGCTCGGCGTCGTCAAGGGCGACATCGGCATCAAGGACGGGCGGATCGCCGGGATCGGCAAGTCGGGCAACCCGCACACCCAGAACGGGGTCGACCGGCGCCTCATCATCAGCGCGACGACCGAGGTGGTCTCCGGCGAGAACTTCATCGCCACGCCCGGGGCGATCGACACCCACGTCCACTTCATCGCCCCCCAGCAGGCCCAGAACGCGCTGAGCAACGGGATCACCACCCTGGTCGGCGGCGGCACCGGCCCGGCGGACGGCAGCCGCGGCTGCACCACCACCCCCGGGCCGTGGAACATCTCCCGCATCCTCCAGGCCTACGAGGACATCCCGATCAACATCGCCGTCTACGGCAAGGGCAACAGCAGCCTGCCGGGCCCGCTGGAGGAGCAGATCGCCGCCGGTGCCGCCGGGCTGAAGGTGCACGAGGACTGGGGCTCCACCCCGGCCGTCATCGACTGCGCGCTGTCGGTCGCCGACGAGATGGACATCCAGATCAACATCCACACCGACACCCTGAACGAGGCCGGCTTCGTCGAGGACACCATCAACGCGATCAACGGCCGCGCGATCCACACCTACCACTCCGAGGGCGCGGGCGGCGGGCACGCCCCCGACATCCTGCGGGTGACCGGCGAGCCCAACGTGCTCCCGGCCTCCACGAACCCGACGCTGCCCTACACCGCCAACTCGGTGGACGAGCTGCTGGACATGACGATGGTCTGCCACCACCTCAGCTACGACGTCCCCGAGGACGTGGCGTTCGCCGACAGCCGGGTCCGCGCCGAGACCATCTCGGCCGAGACGGTGCTGCACGACCTCGGCGTCATCAGCATCATCGGCTCGGACTCGCAGGCGATGGGCCGGGTGGGGGAGTCGTTCACCCGCGCCTTCCAGGTGGCCCACCACAACAAGGACAAGAGGGGCGCGCTGCCCGAGGACTCGTCCCGCAATGACAACTTCCGGGTGCTGCGCTACCTGGCCAAGCTGACCATCAACCCGGCCCGCGTCTCCGGGATGGCGGACACGATCGGGTCGCTGGAGGACGGCAAGCTCGCCGACATCGTGCTGTGGCCGGTCCACTCCTTCGGTGCCAAGCCCTACATGGTGATCAAGGGCGGCATGGTGAGCTGGGTGCAGATGGGCGACCCGAACGCCTCGCTGCCGACACCGCAACCGGTCTACTACCGGCCCACCTACGGGGCCTTCGGCCGAGCGCTGTCGAGCACCTGCGCGACCTTCATGTCCGGCGCCGCGATCGAGGCGGGCGTGCCCGAGCGGCTCGGGCTGGAGCGGCTGATCCGCCCGGTGCGCCAGTGCCGGACCGTCGACAAGCGCCACATGCTGCGCAACTCGACGCTCGCCGAGATCAAGGTCGATCCGGAGACCTACCGGGTGACCGTGGACGGGGAGCCCGCGCACATCGAACCGGCCACGAAGCTGCCGCTGAACCGGCTGTTCTTCCTGGCATGAGCGCACGTCCGGGCACCGCGGACCTGGACCCGCTGCTGGCCCAGCTCCAGCTCACCGACTCCGGCTTCCCGAGCGGGATGTACACGCTGTCGCACGGGCTGGAGGGGTACGTCCAGCTCCGGATCACGGGGCCGGAGAACCTGCGCGAGCTGCTGACCGACCTGCTGTACAACGCGGTGGGCCCCGCGGACGCGGCCGCCCTGGCACTGGCGCACCGCGCGGCGCGCGCGGGGGACTGGGACGGGCTGGTCCGCGTCGACCGGCGGCTGCACGCGATCAAGCTCAACCGCGAGCAGCGGAACGCCTCGACCCGGACCGGCCGGCAGGTCCTGGACACGGCGGCCTTCGCCTTCCCGGTGCCCGAGGCCGCCCGGCTGGCGGAGCTGGTGGCGGACGGGGCCGCACCGGGCAACCACGCGGTGGTGGTGGGCGCGCTCCACGCGGGGCTCGGCGTCCCGGCGGCGCACGCGGTCGCCGCCGACCTGTACGCGTTCGCCGCGAGCTGGACGGCGGCGGCGGTGCGGCTGGCCCGCACCGACTTCCGCCGCGCCCAGAGGCTGCTGGGCGAGGTCCGCCCGGACCTCGCACGGGTCGCGCGGGCGGCGCTCGCCGTCCGCGACCCGCGGGAGCTGCACGGCTCGGTGCCCGTCGCCGACGTCGTCTCGGCCGCGCACGAGCGGGCGGAGGCCCGTCTGTTCGTCACCTGATCCGTTGACACGAAGGAGCCGGGATGGAGCTGGAGAAGGTCTTCAAGGTGGGTATCGGCGGCCCGGTCGGGAGCGGCAAGACGGCGCTGATCGAGGCGCTGGTCCCGCGGCTGCGGACGCTGGGCCGCCAGGTCGGTGTGATCACCAACGACATCTACACGCAGGAGGACGCCGAGCACGTCCGCCGCACCCTGGCCGGGACGCTCGACCCCGAGCGGATCGTGGGGGTCGAGACGGGCGCGTGCCCGCACACCGCCGTCCGCGACGACCCGACCATGAACCTGGCGGCGGCGGCCGAGCTGCTCGACCGCTTCCCCGAGGTCGACCTGCTGCTGTTCGAGAGCGGCGGCGACAACCTCACGCTCACGTTCAGCCCGGCGCTGGCCGA
Organism: Actinomadura sp. NPDC048955; assembly: GCF_040649435.1. Classification (NCBI taxonomy): domain Bacteria; kingdom Bacillati; phylum Actinomycetota; class Actinomycetes; order Streptosporangiales; family Thermomonosporaceae; genus Actinomadura; species Actinomadura sp. NPDC048955. The sequence goes on along the minus strand of NZ_JBEZJI010000006.1, from coordinate 241,105 downwards.
CGTGTTCATCTTCGTCCTGGACACCGCCGAGGGCGAGAAGATGCCGCGCAAGCGCGGCCCCGGCACCACCGACTCCGACCTGCTGGTCATCAACAAGATCGACATCGCGCCGTACGTCCGCACCGACCTCTCGGTGATGGAGCGGGACGCGCGGGCGGTGCGCGGCGAGGGCCCGGTCGCGCTGACCGACTGCCTCGCCGGGACCGGCGTCGCGGACGTCGTCGACTTCATCGAGGCGCGGGCGGGAGCGGCGTGTACCTCGCCGGTGTAGGGACGGTGGGCGGCTCAGGGGAGACCGACCGCCTCTCGCCCGAGCGGTACCTTCCCCGATGGGTGCCCGAGCCGGTGCGGCGGCACGCCGGCGCCGTGGACATGCTCCCGGCCGGCAGCCCCGGCAAGGTCGGCCTCCTCGACCTGCGGTTCGAGCTGATCGGCGGCCGGACGGAGCTGACCGGCCACTACCAGAAGGCGCCGCTGCACATCACCCGGCCCCTGCACCCCGATCCCGGGGTGCCGGACCTGCCGTACGTCATGCTCATGTCGTCCGGAGGCGGAGTCCTCCAGGGGGACCGCTACCGCGTCGACGTCTCCTGCGGCGCGGGCGCGTCCGTGCACGTGGCCACCCAGGGCGCCACCCGGCTCTACCGGATGGAGCAGGACTACGCCACGCAACTCGTCGGTCTCTCCGCGGGCCCCGGAGGCTACCTGGAGTACCTGCCGGACACGACGATCCCCTTCGGCGGAACCCGCTTCTACCAGCACGTCGCCGTCAACGCCCATCCCGACTCCACCGTCCTCGTGGGCGAGACGCTGCTGGCCGGACGCCTCGCCCGCGGGGAACGGCACGCCTACACGGCGTACTGCAGCGACGTCGAGGTGCACGACACCGCGGGACGGCTGCTGTTCGCCGATCCGCTCCACCTGGTGCCGGAGGAACGGGCGGTGACGGGCCCCGCGGTGATGGACGACTTCGGAGTGCTGGCGTCGCTGTACGTCGTCACCGGCCAGAAGCCCGCGCAGGCCGTGGCCGACGCGATGCACGAGGCGCTCGCCCCCACGGGGCTGCGGGCCGGAGCCAGCGTCCTGCCGGGTGGCCGGGGCGCCTGGGCGCGCGTCCTTGGGGAGCGGTCGCCGGAGGTCGAAGCCGCCTTCATGCAGGTATGGGACGCCGTCCGCCGGCTGCTGCTGGGCGTGCCCGCCCCCGCGCGGCGCAGGTGGTGACACCGGCCATGGGGGATCAGGGAAGGCCGGCCGGGCGCCTGCTCCGCCGCGAGGTGGCCGAGGCCACCGTCCTGGACCGGCACAGGAAGGGGCCGCCCCGCCACCCGGGGATCAAGCCGCGCGCGCTGCTCGACGTCGCGATCGGAGGGGCCGTCGGGGCCCTGGCGCGTGACCTGCTCATCAAGGCGATGCCCGGCGCGCGGCACGGCTTCCCCTGGGGGACCCTCCTGGTGAACATGCTGGGCTGCCTGTTCATCGGAATCCTGACGTCGTACCTGCTCAAGGGCAGGCCGCACCCCGTCGCCCGGCCGCTGCTGGTGACCGGGTACCTGGGCGGGTTCACCACGTTCTCCCACCTCATCGACGGAGTCCACGCCCTCGGCCGCGCCGGGGCCTGGGACCAGAGCGTCGTCTACGCGGTGGCCAGCGTGGCGGGCGGCTGGATCGCGGTCGCCGCCGGCCTCTGGGGCGGACGGCTCCTGCCGTACCGCCCGCTCCGGCCGGAGAGCGGCGCGCCGACATGATCGCCCTGCTGGTGCTCGCCGGAGGGGCGTGCGGCGCCATGCTCCGCTTCGTCCTCGACACGATGGTCAAGCATCGGTTCGGCAAGGCGTTCCCCTGGGGGACGCTCACGGTCAACCTCCTCGGCACCGGAGTCCTGGGCGCCCTGCACGGCGTGACGACGAGCGCGGTACCCGACGGTCTGGTCGGCACGGGCTTCTGCGGCGCGCTGACCACGTTCAGCACCTTCGAGCTGGACACCGTCCACCTCTTCCAGGACGGGAAGTACGCCAGAGGCGCGGCGAACGTGCTCGTCTCCCTGGGGCTGGGCATCGGCGTCTTCAGCCTCCTGTACGCCGCGTTCCAAGCGGTCTGACGCGGCCGTCCATACCGATGGGCGCTACACGAGCCGACGCGGGGAACTGGCTGAGCCGGGCGCTCACACTGTCCAAGGCGCCCGTGCCCTGGGTCGACGCGATCCGCGCGGCGGTCGCGTTCGGCGTGGTGATCGCGGTGGCGCTGTCCCTGGACGAGCCCCGCGCCGGGCTTCTCGCCGCGGCCGGCATGGTGCTGGCGACGATGCGGCCCAGCACCGGCCCGTACCGGTCGAGGGCGCTCGGCCTCGTCGTCCAGCAGCTGGCGGGCGCGGCGGGCCTGGTGGTCGGCCAGCTCGCCCACGGGCACGGCTGGGGGACGGTGACGATGACGACCGCGGTCGCCCTGCTCTCCGGGCTGGTCAGCTCGATCGGCAACGTCGTGTCGGCGGCCTCGCTGGCCCTGCTGTTCATGAACGTGATCGGCACTGGACTGCCGCGGCTCGGGGCGTGGTGGCTCCCCCCGCTCTGCCAGCTCGCGGGCGGGGCCTTCTACCTCGTCCTGGCGGTGCTGAGCTGGCGGGTGTGGAGCCGGCGTCCGGGCCCCGAGCACCGGGCCGTCGCCGACGTCTACGCCAGGGCCGCCGACCTGATCGACGGCGCCCCCCACCCGGGCGAGGCCCGGCTCGCGCTCAGCATGGCGGTGGACGGCGCCCAGGACGCGCTGATGTGCCACCGCGTCCGGGGGAAGGAGCGCTGGGGTGAGGAGGCGCGGTGGCTGGTCGCCATGCTCAACGCGGCCTCCCCCTTGATGGAGGCGCTCACCCTGCTCATCCGGTCCGCGCGGCCCGCGCCGCCAGGGCTGTCCGAGGAGGTGCGGCGGATCGCGGACGCCGTCCGGAGCGGCAACCGGGACGCGGAGATCCCGCCGTTCCGGGGCGACCCGGAGTTCGCGCGGCCCGTCGAGTTCGCCCGGCGGCGGCTGCCGGAGCCGCACCCGGAGGACCCCGACTGGCTCGGACTCCCGAAACCCCTGCCGACCCGGGCGTACCGGGCCGTCCAGCTGGCCCTCACCTCCGCCGCGGCCTGGCGGTACGGGCTGCGGCTGGCCCTGTGCATGGCGATCGCCTCGGCGTTCGTCGAGTTCCCGGGCGTCCTGCACGACCTCTGGATCCCCACGGTGCATTCCATCTGGCTTCCGCTGACGGTCGCGGTGGTCCTCAAGCCCGACTTCGGCTCGGTCTTCGTCCGGTCCCTGCTGCGGGCCGTCGGCACGTTCGTCGCGGCCGTCCCCACCCTGCTGGTGCTGGTGGCCGTCCCCCGCGGCTGGGCCGCGGTCCCGCTCGCGGCGTTCTTCGGCGGGCTGATCCCGGTGCTCAAGGCCAGGTCCTATGCGATGCGGACCGTCGCGGTCACCCCCCTGATGCTCTTCCTGTTCGACCTGACCTCGCCGCAGCCTTCCGGCGAGCTGGTGCTGGCCCGGCTGTCCGACACCCTCCTCGGCTGCCTGATCGTGCTGGTGTTCGGCTACGCCCTCTGGCCGGGGAGCCGACGGATCCGCATCGGCGAGCGGTTCGCCGCCGGGTTCCGGGCGCTCGCCGACTACCTCGACGAGGCATTCACCGGGTCCCGGGACGTCCGGGCCCGCGACCGGCGCGCACTGCACCGCAGCCTCGACGCCGTCCGGGTCGACCTGCGGCAGGTCCAGGCCGAACCGCCGCCGGCGAGCCGCACGGGCGCCGCCTGGTGGCCGGTCCTGGGCGCGCTCGACGCGCTCGTGGACACCGTCACCGCCGCCTCGGTCAAGGTCCGCAGAGGCGCCGAGCCGCCGCCGGAGCAGGCGGTCGGGGCGATGGCGGCGGACCTGCGGGAGATGGCCGCGGCGGTCCGCGACGGACGGCCGCCGCGGGCACCGGACCTGCCCGACCTGTCGGGCGAGGACGTCCTCGGTGAGGCGGCGGCCCAGACCCGCCGCCTGCGCAGGACCCTTCCGTTGTGACGGACGGGCGCGTTCACCCGATGCGCAGCTCCGTGTCGAGGCCCGCGGCCTCCTCGCGGGCGCTCGGGCGGAAGGCCAGCAGGACGTCCACGACCTTGCCGATGGCGAAGGTGAGCACGAAGCTGTAGCAGCCGACGGCGAGGATGGCGACGATCTGCTTGCCCAGCAGGGAGACCGAGCCGCCGTAGACGAGCCCGGCGGTGGGGCTGCCGTACTTGCCGGTGGCGAAGAGGCCGAGCAGCACCACGCCGACGATGCCGCCGGCCCCGTGGATCCCCACGACGTCCAGGGTGTCGTCGTACCCGACGGACGTCTTGACCTCGACGGCGTAGGTGCAGACGACGGCGACGACGATGCCGAGGACCGTCGCGCCGAACAGGTTGACGTACCCGCAGGCCGGAGTGATGGCCACCAGGCCGGCGAGCGCGCCGGTCGTGCCGCCGAGCCGCGAGAACCGGCCGAACCGCACCCGTTCGAGCAGCATCCAGACCAGCATCGCGACGCAGCCGCACATCATCGTGTTGACCACCGCGTTCGCCGCGAGGGCGCCGTCGGTCAGCGCCGATCCGCCGTTGAACCCGAACCAGCCGAACCACAGCAGCCCCATGCCGGCCATCACCAGCGGGATGTTCTTCGGTTCGGGAGGCCCCTCCCTGCGGAAACGCAGGCCCGGTCCGAGCACCAGCGCCAGCGCCAGGCCCGCGATGCCGGAGTTGAGCTCGACGACCAGCCCTCCGGCGAAGTCCAGCGCGCCCCACCGGTTGATCCAGCCTCCCTTGGAGAACACCCAGTGGGCGATCGGGAGGTAGACGAGGGTCACCCAGACCACCCCGAAGACCATCCAGGGCCCGAGCCTGACGCGGTTGGCGACCGAACCGCTGATCAGCGCGAGCGTGATGATCGCGAAGACGAGCTGGAACATCGAGAACACGTACTCCGGGATGACGCCCCTCAGGACGGACGGGGTGGTCCTGAGGAACTGCCACCTGCCCCAGCCGATGAGGCCGGCCCCTCCGACGTCGTCGCCGAACGCCAGGCCGTACCCGTAGACGAACCAGATCACGGTCACCACGGCGATCGAGACGAAGCTCATGTACAGGACGCTGACGAGGTTCTTCGCCCGGACCATTCCGCCGTAGAAGAGGGCCAGCCCCGGCGTCATGAGCAGCACCATGGCGAAGCTGACAAGCACCCATGCCGAATCGCCGGTATTCAACCCGATACTCATGCCCAACTCCTGGCTTCAGGGGACGCCATTGAGGTATGGGCACGCGGTGAGCACGTGAAACACTCGGGGGGAGTGTCCTGGACAAAATTACGCCCATCGGCCTTTACCCCGGGTCTACCTGGCCGGACTTTTCCTTCCTTTCGATTCTGTGACGTTTCTGTAAGCCCGGTTCAGCGGGTGGGGTCGCCGGGGCCGACCGCCGGACCGTGGTCGAAGGTGAAGCGCGGCCCGGGCAGCCCGCCGGACCGGGCCGCCGGCGCCTCCGCCGGACGCCGCTCGCCCAGACTCTCGGCGACCTGGTTCCGCAGGCGCGGCAGCAGGGCGTACAGCGCGTCGCCGGGGCAGGCGGTGGCGTTGTGGTCGCGGTGCCCGACGATCGCCGCGTGCGGTTCCAGACCGTAGACGTCGCAAAGCCACGCACAGGTCGCGACGAGCTTCTCCCACAGCGCGCCGGTGGGCTCCTCCGTCATGTAGGTGCCCTCGTTCTCGATGCCGATCGTGTGGTCGTTCTGGCCGAGGGTGTGGGCTCCGACGACGTGGGTCCCGGTGCCGATGGCATCGAGGGCGCGGTTGCGGCCCTCCATGAGGTGGCCGCCGCGGCTGATGGTGAGCTGCTGTCCGATGTCGTCCCAGCCGTTGGTGTCCATGTGGAAGTCCTGGATCGCCCGGGACAGCGCGAGGGCGTGCTCCAGGGAGAGGTGAAAGGCGACACCTGACCGGAAGATAACCGATAAAAACATGTGCTTGTTGGGAGGACGCGGGCGCTGTTAGCTTCACCCGGTGGACCACATGCGTGCACAGGCGGAGGCGATCGAGGACTTCGCGGCGGTTCTGCGGGAACTGCGGGAATCAGTGGGCAACCCGCCTTTCCGGGAGATGTCCGGAAGGTCGGGAGCGATCTCGCACACGACGCTGCACGAGGCCACGAAGGGCAACCGGCTCCCGAGTTGGGGCACCACCGTCGAGTTCGTCAAGGCGTGCGGCGCGGACCCGGCGGCGTACCGCGAACGCTGGGAGCGGGCGAACCTGGCGGTCAGGTCGGCGAGCGCCGGGAGGCCCCCGGCGGCCGCGCTCGAAGCCTCCGCCGCGAGCGCCGTGGAAGCCCAGGCCGTGCACATCGCCATCGAGCCGCAGGAGGGCGCGGCGGATGGCGAGACCTCGGTGCCCCTGCCCGTCGCGCCACCACCCGGGAGGCTCGCGGGGGACGTCCAGGCGCTGTTTCCCGCTCCGAAGCGCCGGGCGCGGTTCCGGCTGGGCAGCCCGGGCGCGGTCGCGCTGGGGGCGGCGGTCATCGGCACGTGGGCGGTGGTCCTCATCGTGGTGAACGGCGACTCCGGCAAGGACGGCATGGAGGAGTACGGCAACCGCTCGAAGAACGCGCTCACTCCGGCGGACTGCCCCGTCGAGGCGACCAACCCGGCACCGTCCTCGCCGAGGCACAAGGGCGACGCCGCCAAGTTCGTCGCGGACATCACGCTGCCCGACTGCACCCGCGTCGGCACCGGCCGGAACATCACCAAGGTATGGCGGCTCAAGAACATCGGAACGGTCCCATGGGACGGCTACTCGCTGCGCCGCCTCGACCTCCCGCAGAAGGCCGACGACTGCCAGACCATCTCCGACGTGCCGATCGCCGACACGGAACCGGGCCACGAGGTCGACATCCGCACCGACATCACCACGCCCAGGAAGCCCGGCTTATGCTACGTGCGGTTCAAGATGGTGGACGGTACGGGGAAGGTCGCGTTCCCCGGGAACCGCCCGGTCAACTTCCAGGTCATCGTCGTGGGGCCGCCGTGACCCCCCGCCGTGGAGGGGCCACCGCGGGGGGTCGGGCCGGACTGCCGAGGGATCAGGAGAGGGTGATCCCGCTGTAGTAGGCGTTGAGGATCCTGGAGTAGCTCCAGCCCGCCTCGGCCTTGTCGCGGGAGCCGTACTGCGACATCCAGTCCCCGGTGACCCAGCCGCCGCACGCCGTCGTCGTGGAGCAGTAGTGGGCCTCGAGGATCTTTCCGCCGCGGGTCATGCGGGTGCCCCACGTCGCGTCCACCGCGGAGCTCGTCGACGCCTTGGCGGAGCCGGGCTTGTAGACCTGGCTCGACGTGGTGTCGTAGACGTCGAAGCACTGGCCGCCCGACGTCGTGCGGGTCGAGTGCAGCGCCCAGTACCAGCCGTAGCTCTTGACGGCCATCGCGCCGGCCTTGAGGGACTCCGCGGGCCAGCTCGACACCCACTCGTTGGGCAGGACGTCCTTGACGTAGGTCTTGAACGCCACCCGGTCCACCCGGCCGAGCGACACCCGGTACACGAGGATCGTGGAGGGGAGCGTGCTGTCGGTGCCGTCGGTCTTGCATCCGGTCGGCGGCGTCGAGCTCAGGAACTGGTGGGAGGCGTTCTGGTTCTTGAGGGTGGCGTTGAGGTTGCCCTTGGCGCCGGCCTTGAAGTCCTGGTAGCTGCCGCCGTAGTTGCTGTTGTAGTAGACGCGTACGGTCTTGCCGCTGTTGTTCCAGACGGAGGCGGCGTTGTTCTTGACGCACAGGCCCTTGCCGTTGCCGTCGCCCTTGAAGTCGTAGCAGGAGGGCTGGGTGGTGCCGTAGTCGGCGATGGAGCCGGTGAAGTCGGAGATCGAGCCCTGGTTGTCGCTGTTGTAGTAGTAGCAGAACTCGCCGCTGTCGCATTTGCCGTCGCGGGACGCCGCCGAGGCGGGGGAGGCCGGGACCAGTGCGGCCCCGCCGAGAGCCGTCGCGGCGGTCGCCGCGGTGAGCCGCGAGATCACTCGCGCGCTTCGTTTCGACACAGTCGTCATCCCCTCTGGTGGAGGCCGCTGCGCTCTATCGGACGTTGTAGCCCTGGGAGTTCCAGAACGTGGTCGGGTTCGGGTTGTCCAGGGTCGGGTCGTTGACGCTCTTGGCCGCGTGCGTCTGCTGGCCGAGACGCATCTCGACGTGGGTGTGGGCGGACGAGCTGGACGACACCCCGTGCCACGACTCGTCGGCGATGACCTGGCCGCGGCTGATCGACTGCCCCACCGCCAGCGAGGACCGCGGAGCGGTGTGCAGGTAGATCACCGTCTTGTTCGCCGCGGCGTTGTAGACGGAGATCGTGGACAGCCCCGAACCGCCGGTGGCCCCGCGCGCGATGTAGATGATCTTACCGGCGACCAGGGCGTGGACGTCGGAGCCGATGCCGCGGGCGATGTCGATGCCCTCGTGCCGGCCGGGCGTGGTGGTGTAGCCGTCGAAGCCGCAGGTGATGCTCCCGCCGCTCGCCGCGTACAGCCCGTAGGACATGTTCGTGCGCGCCGACGGCGAGAACTCGTGGGAGGCGTTCTGGTTCTTGAGGGTGGCGTTGAGGTTGCCCTTGGCGCCGGCCTTGAAGTCCTGGTAGCTGCCGCCGTAGTTGCTGTTGTAGTAGACGCGTACGGTCTTGCCGCTGTTGTTCCAGACGGAGGCGGCGTTGTTCTTGACGCACAGGCCCTTGCCGTTGCCGTCGCCCTTGAAGTCGTAGCAGGAGGGCTGGGTGGTGCCGTAGTCGGCGATGGAGCCGGTGAAGTCGGAGATCGAGCCCTGGTTGTCGCTGTTGTAGTAGTAGCAGAACTCGCCGCTGTCGCACTTGCCGTCCCGGGCAGCCGCCGAGGCGGGCGAGATGTAGACGGACGCCACTCCGCCGAGCGCGACGGCGCCGGTCGCCGTGGAGGTGAGGACCTTGGTGAGCTTGTTCATGCCGTTCTCTCCTTCTGTTCTCGTTCCTGTTCTCGTTGCCTGTCTGTCGTCGTTGCCTGGTGTACGGACGGGACGGGTCAGCTGCGCTGGTACTCCTCCCAGGTGCGGATGGTGACCTTCGGGCCGTCGTCGGCGCCGCGGCCGGAGAGGCCGTTCAGGCCCAGGTAGTAGTCACCGGTCTGGTGCTGGGCCTGGCTGGAGAGGTCGGTGTCGCTGATGGCGGCGGCGTGGATGTGCCACGGCCAGTCGCCCTGGGCGGGGCTGCGGACCCATGCCGCGAAGCCGACCAGGCGCAGCGCCCGGGCGACCGCGGTGCGGGTGGCGGAGTCCATCCCCTCCACCGAGACGTCCACGACGCCCCCGCCGTCGTGGGTGCCCGCGGAGGTGGGGTCGCCGCCGGGGTTGTAGGAGCCCTGGTCCAGCGCGAGGTCGCGGCCGAGCAGCCGCTCCGCCTCGGCCAGCATCTTCTGCGTCCGGGTGTTGACGACGACCCCGCCGGTGGACACGCGGGCCCCCGGTTCGATGACGTGGTCGACCGTGAAGCGCCCGCTTCCGAGCTTGGCGAGCGACGTCTTGCCCGGCAGCCCGCTGGCGGCGAGACCGGTGTAGCCGAGCGACTTCTGGTACTTCGCGTAGGCGGCGATCGTGGTGGTGCCGAAGTAGCCGTCCACCCATGTGGCGTCGAGCAGGTTCCTGTCCCGCAGCGCCTGCTCGACGAGGAGCACGCCGGCCTTCGCGCCCGGCGTCAGCGTGTCGTCCGCCCGCCGCGGGTCGATCTGGGCCGCCTTGACGGTGGCCTCCATGTTCACGCTCGGCAGCGCCTGGAGGCCGGGGGCCTGGCCGCCGGCCGCATGGGCCGCGGGCGTCTCGGCCGGTCCGGTGAGCGAGGTGAGCAGGGTCGCCGTCACGACCGCGGCGGCGTACGAAGGCAGCTTCATCGGGTCTCCTGGTAGGGGAGCTGGGCGCGAAGCCCGCGACGGAGACCACGGTCGCTCGACCGCTCACGCGTTCACAAGAAGATCGTGTTGTCAGCCTGTTCGCCGAGCGAATTCGTACAGACAGCCACGCGATCTGACAGATCGGACGCCTGCCGTTCGAGCGGATCGTCCGGCCGCCGGGCAGGCGGCCGACGGCCGGACGCCGCGCGTCAGGTGCGCGGGGTGGGGAACCACGTCCAGGCCCGGGTGCGGGTCTCCTTGCTGGTGACGCGGAGCTCGCGGTAGGCGCCGGCGTCGATGAGGCTGCCGTTCCTGCCGGTGATGTCGCCGTAGAGGCGGTCGGAGACGATCAGCCCGAAATCGGTCGCGGCGCCGTCGAGGGCGCGCTTGAAGGCGCCGGACTCCAGCAGCCGGAACAGGTGCACCACGGCGTGACCGGCCACGCCGTGGTCGTCGTGGTGCACCAGGCCGCTGTGGACCGCCAGCCGGAGCCGGAGGCGGACGGTGTCGCCGGCGAGCCGGTTGTAGCGGCGCAGCACCGCGGTCAGGTGGTGGGCGAGCGGGTCGAGGAACAGCTCGGCCGGAACCTGCTGCGGCGCGACGAACAGGGCGCCGTCGCCGCGGTCCTCGCGGTGGCAGTCCCACCAGGGCAGCGACCCCATGGCGCAGGCCTCGGCCACCAGCGCGTACATCTGGCGGCGCAGCCGCAGCTGGATCTCGTCGTCGCAGCGCCGGTCGCCGAACGCCGCGATGTCGATCGCGGCCAGGGTGGTGTGCATCGCCGGCGCGAGGTCCGGCGGCCGGGTGAGGATCTCGGTGACCGACGGGGACGGCCGCACCGGCGGGCGGGGCCGGCGAGCGGGGATCGAGTTCACCGCCGGGCCTCCGGACGCACTCGGCCCCCTCCGGCCGCGGGCCCGCCGGAGCCGGAGGGGGTGTAGGCCTGCTCCAGGGCGGGATCGGCCCAGAACTCGATCAGCTCGTCCCGCGACATCCGGCAGGGAGGCGCGGCCGGGAGCGCGCGCCCCGTCTCCAGCGCCCAGATCGCCGCCAGCATCAGGATCGTGCTCTCCTCGTCGTCGCGGGGGATGCGCGGGACGAGGGGCCTGGCCGTGTCCATCCGGGGACGCGCCCCGTGCTGCGGGCTCTGGCCGTGTCCCTGCGCCGCCGCGCGGGAGCGGGAGTGCGCCGGACGCGCCCGGCAGGGGCGGGGGCAGGAGCCGCCGGTGCGGGGCGCGGGGTCTTTGGTCGTTGACATAACGCGGACGCCTTCTGTGCTCGGTCTCATCTTGCGGAGCACCAGTAGGCCAGTCCGCGGCGGCTCCGGCCACGCCGAGCCGGACATCAGAAACAAACGGAACGGCCGGCCGCACGGCGCGGCAGAACGAACCGGACAGATGTCACATTCATGCCATTTTTTCGTGAAAGTAATTCGGTGCCGCACGGGCCTGTGTCACGTGACACAAACCTCCGCCGGAGGGGCGTTCCGTGCCGTTCCCGGCTGCTCCGGATCTCACTGACCGACCCAAAAAGCCACGTCAAGGCACGGCTCGGGACAGAACGGAACAGTCCGGAACGGCATGACATGCCATTGTTTGACGTGCAAAGGTTCCAGTAGTGAGAGCATTCCAGCGATTAACGATCTATCGCCAAGGATGATCTTCACGTTAGGGCCGACGGATGCCGACCAACTCCCCGCAAGCGAGCCCCCCGTTGGACGAGTTCGTGCGCGACCTGATCCAGTTCACCCACGCGTGCGGCTCGCCCCACTACCGGGAGCTGGCCAAGCTGGCGCCCGGGGTCCTGGCCGGTCACAAGAAGCGCATCCCCGTGCTGCGGCCGCTCTCGCTCACCGCGATCAGCAACGTGCTGTCCCGGCAGCGGCAGGGCCCGCAGGACTGGGGGTGGGTGGCCACCTTCGTGCTCACCTGCCTGCACTACGTCGAGAAGACCGGTATCGAGCCCGACTTCCCCGGCCCGGCGACCCTCCAGGACTGGCACGCCCGCTACCAGCTCATGCGCGACGAGCTGGCCGGCCCGCAGGCGGGGCCGGGCGCCGTCCGGGAGGCGGAGCCGGCGCGGCCGGCGGACGCCTTCCGCGCCGATCCCGCCCGGCCGGCCGAAGCCCGGGTCGCCGTCTCGGTCGCCTCCGCCCGCGGCGGCGACCGGCGCGGTGAGCGGACCCGCGCGGAAGGCGGCGGGCGGGCCGGAGCCGGCGCGGGCACGGACGGCGCGCCGTCCCCGCCGGGGGAACCGGCCGACCCGGAGCCCGACCCCGCGGCGCCGCCCGACCAGGACGACGAGGGGCACTGGCTCCCCGGCCTGCCGTCCAGGGCGCATCGCCGCTACCACCACCTGTTCGGCCGGCACGGCATCGACCTGCTGGACACGGCCGAACGCGGTGACTCCGACGCGGCCTGCCGGCTGGGGATCCTGCTGCTGTGCCACGACCGGCCCGCCGAGGCCCACGCGTGGCTGACGTCGGCCGCGGCGGCGGGCGACGAGGCCGCAAAGGTCCTGGTCAACGCCGAGCCGGGCCAGCGCAGGCCCATGGCCGCGGAACTCGCCTACGAGTTCACCCTCCCCGGCTACCGGCAGGACCGCAGCCGGGACGACCCCGGGACCCCGACCGGGGCCGAGACCTACTACCGTGCCGCCGCCCGCGCCGGGCACCCGGGCGCGACCGTCCGCATGGGGCTGATCTACGAGGCCCGGGGGGAAGCGGCCGCCGCGCAGTACACCTTCGCCGAAGCCACCCGCCGTCACCACGACGCCCACGCGCACTTCACGCACCTCAACGCCCCGGACGCCCGGCGCCGCCCTCCGGAGCAGACGACCTGACACGGAGGGCGGACCCCGCCGTCAGCGAGGGTTGGCGGCGCGCCAGGCGACGTAGTCGGCGACCGCCTTGGCGACGTCGAACTCCGGCGTGAAGCCGGTGTCCGCGGTGAGCCGGGCGATGTCGAGGTAGGGGTCCTCGCCGGGCCCGTTCCGCCGTCCGGGCAGCAGGTCGAGCCGCAGACCGGGCGTGACCGCCTCGAGCGCGGCCGCGAACTCGCGGTTGGCGAACGGACGGCCGCTGGAGACGTTGTAGGTGTCGTGCCGCAGGGTCGGTGCCTCCATCAGCAGGGCGATCGCGCGTCCGGCGTCCGGCGCGTAGCAGCAGTCGCCCCCGTCGTCGGCGTGCGGCGGCGCCGGCCGCTCGCCGCGGAGCACCGCGCTGATGTACGGCGGGACGTGGAAGAACGGCGACTCCGGGTCGACGAGCGGCCCCCAGATGGTCCCGATCCGGAGCACGACCGGCTGGACGCCGCTGCCCTGGAGCGCGTGCGTGGTGAGCGGCTCCACGGCCTTCTTGAAGGCGATGATCAGGTGCGGCAGGTCCGCGGTGGGGAGCGCGAGCTCCTCCCGCCAGGGGATCTCGGGACGGCCGATGTACGCGCCGAGGCTGCTCGCGACGGCGAACCTGCGGACGCCCCAGGCGCGGGCGGCGTCCAGCGCGTTGAGCAGGCCGGTCGTGTCGGTGCGGAAGTAGCGGACCGGGTCGTCGCCGGGGATGCTGCCTGCCAGATGGACGATGTCGCTGATGTCGTGGCGGTCGGCGAGGCCGAGGAAGGCGTCCCGGTCGGTGACGTCGAGGTGTTCCACCGTGACCCGTCCGGCGAGGAAGGACGGGACCTCGCTCCGGCGGTGCGAGGTGACGACGACCTCGTGCCCGAGGTCGGTGAGCGCGCGGGCGGTGTGGGCGCCGATCATGCCCAGCCCTCCGGTGACGAGGATCATCGGGCCACCTCGTAGCGGAGGTGGGTCACGCCGGGAGCCGCGACGGCCTCCAGCAGCCGGAGGCTCACGTGCCCGGGAAGCTCGCGGAAGAAGGCGTGTCCGCCGCCGAGCAGGACGGGCACCTGGTGGAGGATCACTTCGTCGACCAGGCCCGCCTCCAGCGCGGAGGTCAGCACCCCGCCGCCCATGAGAGCGACGTCCTTGTCCCCTGCGGCCTCGCGCGCCGCGGCGATCGCTTCCTCGATCCCGCCGGTGACGAGGGTCTGCTTCTCGCCGATTCCGGGAACGGGCCCGTGGCTGAGGACGAAGAGCGGCGCCGTCGGGTGGGGGCCGTCGCCTCCCCAGCGCCCGGAGTGCTCCCAGGTGACGCGCCCCGCCACCACCGCTCCCACGCGGGCCGCGGCAGTGTCGAAGACGCGCCTGCTCTCCTCGCTCAGCTTGAACCCGTCGAACTCGCCGCTCGGCGTGTCCCCGTCGAAGTACCAGTCGAAGAGCATCGGCGCGTCACCGAGACCGCGGTCGAGTTCCCTCTCTCCTTCGGGGGTGCGGCCGCTTATGTAGCCGTCCACCGAGACGGCGTGGGCGCTGAAAACCCTGCTCATGTCTTCACCTTCGTTGATGTTGGAGTGCGTGCGTTGGATGCGGTTCAGCGGTCGGCCCGGTCGTAGAGCAGGCAGATCGCGCCACTCTCGGTGACCTGGCTGGAGGTGAGCGCCCACGACGCGGACGGGCCGTCGGGGAACAGCCGGGCACCGCCGCCGACGAGCTCGGGGCACAGCGTGATGCTCAGCCGGTCCACCTCTCCCGCCTGGAGGAGGCCGCGGATCACGCTGGAGCTGGCCAGCACGATGATGTCGCCGCCCTCCTGCTCGCGCAGTCGCTTGACCGCCGTGACGGGGTCGGTGCCGGCGAGGCGCGCGTTGTCCCAGGCGGCCTCCGTGAGCGTGCCGGAGAAGACGACCTTCTCGACCGCGTTGAGCCAGCGGGAGAACTCCCGGTCCCGCGGGTCGGCGCTCTCGTCGTCGGCGACGGCGGGCCAGAACCCGGCGAAGCCCTCGAAGTTCTTGCGGCCGAGCAGGGCGGTGGTGGCGGTGCCGGTGACCGCCACCATGTGGTCGCGGGACGCGGACGTCGTGGCGTGGGGGACGATCCAGCTCATGTCGTACTCGCCGCCGGGGCCGTTCACCCGGCCGTCCAGGGACAGCGTGATGTTGGCGGTGACGGTGCGATGGGCGTTCTGTCCCGTCATCGGACGGTTCCTTTTCGGTCGTGGGTAATACCCCTTCACAGTGACGGCACCGATGGCAGGCTGTCGTCGTCAGAGTTGGTGACATCCGGTCCGGGCTTGGAGGGGGCGATGACCGGTTCTGTCGTCAGCCCCGTGCTGGTCGGACGGGACGACGAGATCGCCGTGCTGCGTGCGGCCTACGAGAGGGCGCGGGCGGGCGGCCCCTCGACCGTCCTGGTCGGCGGGGAGGCGGGCATCGGCAAGTCGCGGCTGGTGGCCACGGCGACGGGGGAGCTGCCCGGCGATCCGCTGGTGCTGTCCGGGGGATGCCTGGAACTCGGCTCCGAGGGCGCCCCGTACGTACCGTTCGTCGCCGTGCTGCGCGATCTGGTGCGCCGCCTCGGCCGCGACCGGGTGGCGGCGCTGCTCCCGCCGGGCGGGGCCGCGCTCGGCGACCTGCTGCCCGACCTCGGCCCGGCGCCCGCGCGGTACGGGCCGGCCAGGCTGCTGGAGGAGATGCTGACGCTGCTGGCCCGGGCGGCGGAGGCACGGCCCGTCGTCGTGCTGGTCGAGGACCTCCACTGGGCGGACGCGTCGAGCCGCGAGATGTTCGCCTACCTGGCCCGCAACCTGGCGGGCGCCGCGGTGCTGCTGGTCGGCACCGTCCGCACCGGCGAACTGGCCGCCCGGCATCCGAACCGGCGGACGCTGGCCGAGCTGGCCCGCGGCGGCGCGGTGGCGCACGTCGTCCTCGGCCCGCTGGAGCCCCGGCACGTCACCGCGCTCCTGGCGGCCGTGGACGGGCGGCCGCCCGACCCGGCGCGCAGCGTCCGCGTCCACCGGCGCAGCGGCGGCAACCCGCTGTTCGTCGAGGCGCTGAGCACCGCGGGCGAGACGCCGCCGGGCGACCTGCGCACGCTCCTGCTCGCCCGCGTCACCGACCTGCCGGACCCGGCCCGCGAGGCGCTGGAGGCCATGGCGGTGGCGGGCGCCGAGCTGGACGACGACCTCGTCCGCGCGGTCGCCGGAGGGCCCGCCCGCGAGCTCGGGGACGCCCTCGGCGACCTGACCGAACGGGAGCTGGTGGTGGCGCGGGAGAACGGGTACGCGATCCGCCACGACCTCATCCGCGAGGCGGTGTACGACGCGTTGCCGCCGCCCCGGCGGCGGCGCATGCACGCCCGGTACGCCGCCGCTCTCGCCGACCGCGCCCCCGCCGACCCCAACGTGAGCGCCACGGCCCTGGCCCAGCACTGGACGGCGGCGGGCGAGTTCGAGCGGGCGCTGCCCGCCGCGTGGCGCGCCGCCGAGCGCGCCGGCCGCCAGAACGCCTACGACGAGCAGCTCCACCTGCTGGGGCTCGTCCTGGAGCACTGGCCGAAGGTGCCGGAGCCGGCCGAGGCCATCGGCGCCGGCCGGACGGTCGTGCTGGAACGCGCGGCCTCGGCGGCGTTCAACGCGGGCAGGTCGGGCGCCGGCGTCGCGTACGGCACCGCGGCGCTGGACGAGGTGGACCCGGCGGTGGAACCGGAGCGGGCGGCCAGGCTGCTCGGCCTGCGCGGCCGGCTGCAGAGCCGCATCGACGGCGGGGGACGCGACGACCTGCGCCGGGCGGTCGCGCTGGCGCCGCCCGGGGCGTCGCGGGAGCTGCGCGCCCGGCTGCTGTCGGCCCTGGCGTTCGTGGAGTTCATGGCGCTCGACCTCGACGACTGCCGGGGGCACGCCACGCAGGCCCTGGACATCGCCGACCGCCTCGGCGACGACGCCCTGCGCGCGCCCGCCCTGCTGGTGCTGGGCGCGCTCCACGGCACGCACGGTGACCTGGACCAGGCGGCGGGCGCCTTCACCGAGGCCCGCCGCGCCGCCGACGCGGCCGGTGACGCGCACACGTTCCTGACCACCTTCCAGTGGGAGTCGACCTTCCTGTGCGACGCCGGGCGGTACGAGGAGGCCGTCGAACTCGCCCGCACCGGCCAGTCGGCCGCCGGACGGCTCGGCCAGGCCCGGTCCCGCGGCAGCATGCTCGCCAACGCCCGCGGCGTCCCCCTGCTGTTCCTGGGGCGCTGGGACGAGGCCCTGCACGTCGTCGACGAGGCCCTCGCCCTGGCGCCGCCACCGCTGTACGTCGCGTACCTGCGCCTGATCGCCGCCGACATCGCGCACCGGCGCGGTCAGACCGAGCTCGGCGGGACGCTCCTGCGCCAGATCACCGAGTTCGCCGTGCACACCGTCGGCGCGGCGGAGGCGAAGGCCTGGCTGGCCCTGCTGCGCCTCGCCCGCGCGCTCGACGAGGGCGACCTCGACGCGGCGGACCACATCGTGGGCGAGCACCTGGCGAAGGCGCCGGACGCCTGGCCGCCGCAGGAGACGGCACGGCTCGCGGTGCTCGGCGCACGCGTGCAACGGGCCCGGCGCGCGGCCGCGCCCCGGAACCGGCGGGTCCAGGCCGAGACCGCGGAGCGGCTCGCGGACCTCGCCCGCATGCTCGGCTCGGTGCGCACCACCACACCGGTGATCGACGCCCTCCGCCTCACCTTCCGCGCGCTGACGGGGAGCGGTGAACTGCCCGCCCATGACGCGGCGGCCGCGGCCTGGCGCGACCTCGGCAACCGCCACGAGACCGCCGCGGTGCTGGCGGAGGCCGCGGCCGTCGCGCTCGCGTCGAACAACCGTCCCGGCGCCCGGTCCCGGCTGCGCGAGGCGCGCGCCATCGCCGCCGACCTGGGGGCCGCGCCGCTGCGGGCGCGCATCGACGACCTCGCGGCCCGCGGCCGCCTCACCGACGCCGAGGGCGGCACGCCCGATCACGCCTTCGGCCTGACCCCGCGCGAACTCGACGTCCTGCGCCTCCTCGCGGGCGGACGGACGAACCAGCAGATCGCCGCGGCACTCTTCATCTCCGCCAACACCGTCGCCACCCACGTCACCAGGATCCTCACCAAGCTCGGCGCCGCGTCCCGCACCCAGGCCGCCGCCAAGGCCCGCGAGTCCGGCCTTCTGGACGGCCCGCCCTGACGCGGCGCGTTCAGCGAAGGAGGCGTTCGCCGTTCCGCGCGGGGATCCGGGTCGGCCAGGAAGCCGGCCAGGCGACGTCGTCGATCGCGAGCCACGGCGCGGCGGCCACGCCCGCGGGGGTGAGCCCGGCGAACGTCCTGACCTCGCGGTGCAGGTGGGACTGGTCGGCGTAGCCGCACTCGGCGGCGACTCCGGCCGCCGCGTGGCCCGCCGCGAGAAGGTAGGCGGCGCGGTCGAAGCGCACGAGCCGGGCGGCGCGTTTGGGCGTGATGCCGAGCTGGGCGCGGAAGCGTGACCAGAGGCGCTTGCGGCTCCAGCCGACCTCGCCGGCCAGGCCGTCGACCCGGACCCGCCCCCGGCCGGCGAGCGTCCGCCGCCAGGTGCGGGCGACCTCCGGGTCGACCGGCGTCCGGGCCCCCGGCCGCCGGCCGAGGACGTCCGCCGCGATCGTGAACCGCTCGTCCCATGAGGCCGCGGCGCGCAGCCTGTCCTCCACCCGGGCGGCGTCGCGGCCCCAGACGTCCTCCAGGGACGCGACCGTCCCGGTGAGCTCGGCCGACGGGCCGAGCACCGCGGCCGCCGCGACCGGCCCCAGCCGGATCTGGAGGCACTCGCCCACCTGCCCGCCCGTACGGAGTTCGCCCGGAAGGAGCCCGGCGACGAAGCTGCCGCGCCGGCGCAGGCCCGGGGTGCCGTAGACGATGCCTTCCCCGTCGCTCAGGTCGATGAGCAGGGTGACGGAAGGGTGCGCGACCATCGCGATGTCCATGGGCGCGGGGAGACGCTGCCGGAACCCGGCCATGGCGACCCCCGGCAGCCGGACGGACGGGGCGGGGACGGCGATGTCCACCGCCGTCCAGTCGGGTGGCGTCCCGGTCGGCGGCACGTGTTCATTCTAGGCCGGTGGCGTCAGCGGGCCGCCGCCGTGAAGTCCAGCAGCAGTTCGGCGGTCGCCCCGGGCGCTTCGAGCACGGGCAGGTGGCCCACGCCGGGCAGCATCTCGATCCGCGCGTCCGGCACCGCCCCGTACCGGTGCGCCGACGAGGGGTCCCAGCGGGGGTCGGCCGCACCGAAGATCACCAGCAGCGGGACCCGGAGGGCGGCGAGCCGCTCGGGCACGCTCCGCTCGGCGAGGTAGGCGGTGTTGCGGCGCAGTACCGTCCTCATAGCCCGGTAGGTGATGGCCCGCACGCCGGTGACCAGGTCGTCCGGGACGTCCACCGGGCCCGCGGCCGTCGCGGCGATGCCGCGGCGGATCAGCGCGTCCGAGCGCCTCGCCCACAGCAGCGGCCCGAGCGGCGGGGACAGCAGGGCCCGGATGAGCGGCGGCTGCCGGAGCAGCGCGTCGAGATCCGGACCGGTGCTGATCAGCGTGAGCGAGCCCACGAGGCCGGGGCGCCGCTCGGCGAGCGCGGTGGCGACGTAGCCGCCGCTGGAGTGCCCGGCCACGTCCGCGTCGCGGATCCCGAGATCGTCCAGCAGCGCGGCCACGCGGTCCGCCTGGTCGGGCACGTCGTAGGACGGCGCGGGCGGGGACTGTCCGCAGCCGGGCAGGTCGACCCGGACGACGCGGCGGTGGGCGGCGAGCGCCGGGATCATCGGATTCCAGGTGCCGCCCGAGGCCCCCGATCCGTGGATGAGCAGCAGAGGCGGCGCCTCCCGCGGCCCGTCGTGCACCACGTGCATCCCGTGCGACTGCTCGACGTCGAACTGTGTCATACGGAGACCATGCACGGGCGGTCGCCCACCGGTCTTGGACAAATGTTCCCGGCGGTCATCACCGAGCCGCCCGGAGGAAAGCGGCTTCCGTCAGACGACCGTCGCGGGCTGCTCGCGGGGTGTCAGCCTGAGCCGCACCACCGTGGGAATCGACTCGCGTTCGAGCGCGGCGTGGAGCCGCGGGAGGGCCTCGTCCTGGATGCGGCGCCGCAGCTCGGCGGGATCCGCCTCCTGCCCGTAGAGGATGCTCAGCCGCAGCCCCGCCCCCTGGGACGAGCGGACCAGCAGCGCCCGCGCCCTGCGCACTCCCGGGTACTCGCCGATCTCGGCCTCCAGCGCGTCCGTGACGGCCTTGGCCTCCACCCGCGTCGCGCCGGCCCTGATGTCCGGCTCCAGCG
This sequence comes from Actinomadura sp. NPDC048955, assembly GCF_040649435.1. Taxonomy (NCBI): domain Bacteria; kingdom Bacillati; phylum Actinomycetota; class Actinomycetes; order Streptosporangiales; family Thermomonosporaceae; genus Actinomadura; species Actinomadura sp. NPDC048955. The sequence continues at coordinate 221,039 of NZ_JBEZJI010000006.1, read as the reverse complement.
AGAGACCCCGCACCCGGCTCGAACGGAGTTGGGCGAGCATCCAGGACAGCCCCAGCAGCGCCAGGACGACGGCCACCGCGGCGACGGCGGGCCAGAACCAGCCGTGGCCGTCGGCGAAGCGGCGCGCCTCCGCGGTGAGCACGGGGCCGGAGGCCCGGGCCTTCCCGAAGGCGCCCAGGCCGCGCGCGAGGCCGAGCCCCCCGGCGGCGGCGAGGACGAGGCCGAGGATCACCAGGCCCGTGCGGTTGACGTGCGCGTTGCGGCGGTCCATCAGGCCTCCCGGTGCTTCATGCGCACCACGACGGAGCGGGCGGGGAGGGGGTCGAGCCGGTCGAGCCGCTCCCGCACCGCCCTGGTGATCTCCGCGTCCAGGCCCGTGGGCTCGCGCACGGGCGTCTTCGCGACCACCCGCACCCGCCGGCGCCCCAGCCGGACCCTGCTGACGCCCGACACCCCCGGCGCGCCTTCGGCCGCGGCGGCGACGGAACGCTTGAGCCCACGCCTGCTCACGCCCATCATCAGGCTCGGATCCCGCCCGTGCAGCGGGACGATCCGCGACCTGCCCGGCAGCACGGCGGCCAGCACGAACCACACGCCGATCAGCGCCAGGGCGGCGAAGACCGCGCGCGCCTGCACACCGTCCCAGTTCGCGTCCCGCACCCACCCGTAGGGGAAGATGCGCGCCGGGTGGCCCAGGGCCGCCGAGATGACCTCGATCGCCGTCAGCACGCCGGCCGCCGTCATCAGCAGCGCGGCGGCGAGGGCCGGAAGCACCCGCTGCGAGCGGAACGTGTGCCTGGTCGCCCGGTCGGCCTTGCGCGCACCGGCCGCCCGCGTGCTCGGCTCCGTGGCGGGCCGCGCCCCGGCGTGGGCGGTCACAGCACGGTCCTCTCGCCCGCGGAGGGCCGCCCGAGTTCGGCCACCTCGATGTCCACCTGCCCGACGGTGAGACCGGTCAACTCCGCCACCCGCTCGCGCACCCTCTGGCGCACCTCGCGGGCGACCGCGCGGACCGGCATCGGGTAGGCCACCGACAGCGCCACCTTGGCCGTGACGATGTCGCCGTGCACCCGCACCTCCGTGCGGGCGGGCCCCCGCCCGGGGATCGGCACGCCGGCGATGGTCCGGCCCAGCCCGCCGGACGCCTCGACGTCCTGCGCGGCCTCCGCGACGATGCGCGCGACGGACCGTTCGCGGATCGTCGTCCTGCCCCGCTCGTCCGCGGTCATCGCGGCCGCCGCCCCGTGCGGCCCGTCGAGAAGATCTGCCCGAGGTCGAGGCTGCCCTCGATGACCCGGCCGACCACGAAGCCGAGCGCGCCGAGGAACAGGACGAGGAAGAACGCGCCGGCGCCGCCGAACGCCCCGGCGAACCCCAGTGCCAGCCCGACGACCAGGCCGATCACGGGCCACGGCACTCGCACATCCATCTCGATCATCCTCTCGGCTCGGCGGGGCTCTCAGCCGCCATCGGCCACGTCCCCGATCACCACGTCCACCGTCCGCCGGCCGGCGAGCGGGCGCACCAGACGCCGTACGTCCTCGGCGATCTCGGCGAAGGGCCGCCCGTACCGGACGACCACCCCCACCTCGACCACCGCGTCGTGCACCGCGACCCCCGCGTAGGGGGGCCCGGCGCGGTAGGTCGCGATCCAGCCCCGCGGACCGGCCGTGAGCCCCTGGACGTCCGGGCACGCCATGGCCGCCGCGCCGATCCGCTCCGCCAGGTCGGCGAGCGGCTCCCGGCGGCCGGGCGCCGCGTCCGGCCGGGCGCCGGCCCCGCCGGTCCCCGCGGACGTCCTCCCGCCCGGCGGGACGTCCGGCCGCGACGCCTCGGCGGCGAATCCGGGCTCGCCCCAACCCGTGCCGCCGGCCGCGAACGGCCGGCCGGGCGGGGCGGGGCGGGACGCGCCCGCCACGTCCGTCCAGGAGATCATCGGACTCGGGACTCCTCGCGCTGCGGCTCCGGAGGCTCCTCGCCGGCCACGTGGACGTCGTCCACGGTGATGTTCACCTCGACGACCTCCAGGCCGCACATGTGCTCGATCTCGTTGGCGACGTTGGTGCGCACGGCGGCGGCCAGGTCCGGGATGGACAGCCCGTACTCCACGACGAGATCGATGTCGACGGCCGCCTGACGCTCACCGACCTGCACGGCCACGCCCTGGGTGCTGTCGGCCGTCACGCCCGGGATCCGCTCCCGGACCGATCCGATCGTCCGGGACATGCCCGCGCCCATCTCGTACACGCCGCCGACCTGCCGGGCGGCCATCGTGGCGATCTTCGCCACCACGTCGTCGGCGATCCTGGTGCTGCCGCTGGACGTGATCAGTTCGCTGGACCCCCCGTCGGCGCCCCGCTTGCGCCTCGTCCCGACCGCGGCCTGCTCGGCTCCTCGCCTGTCGTCCTGACTCACGATGCCCCCCATGCCCTGCGTCGGCTGACCTGCGGATGATGCTCCCGGAGCGTTACCCAAAACGGCTATATGGCCAAAGAGTGGGTCAATGCCGAACTAAGTTCGGTGAACGGGCGAGGCCGGGATCGAGGGTGACGGACGCGCCCTCAAGCCGCGGGGCCGCCCTCGGAGGGGCGGGTCGCGGTCGCCAGGTCCGCGGCCACGCGGTCGCGCACGTACCCGATGAGACGGATCATGTCCGGACAGTAGACCGTGGGATTGTCCAGGCCCGTCCCGTGCCGGTAGCGGTGGGCCTGGAGGCCCGCTCCGCACACCGCGACGAACCGGCAGGCCCGGCACCGCTCGCACAGGGCCGCCGCGCCGCGCTGCCGCTCGACGGCGGCCGGCAGTGCGCGCGCCGCGTCCAGGGAGTCGCGCAGGACGTTCAGGCCGGTGCCGGCGGGCGCCGCGGTCAAGGGCTTGAGCAGGTCGGAATGCTCGATCGCGCCGTCGGTCTCGATGACGGCGTACCGCACGGGGCCGAGCCCGAGCGCCTCGTTGCCGACGGTCCCGCCGAGCAGCAGGGTGAGCAGGTCGCTGAACGTCCGGACGTCCGCCGGGGGCTCCGCCGCGCCGTACCAGCGGTCGAAGATCGCGATGAGCCAGTCGGCGTACGGCGTGGCGGGCGACCCCTCGGCGCGCCCCGGGGGAGGCGCCGACCAGTTCCCGTGCGGGAGCAGGAAGTCGACGCGGGGCGGGCGGTGGCGCAGCAGCGCCTCGTAGGTCGCGACCGGGTCGTTGCGGAGGTCGATCGTGCAGAGGATGCCGGAGAACAGGTGCCGGTACGGGCCGGCGGCCAGGGCGTCCAGCGCGGCCGCCACCGAGGCGTGGCTGCCTCGGCCGTCCGGCAGGCGGCGGTGCCTGTCCTGGGCGGCGGCGTCGCCGTCCATGCTCACACCGATCCGGACGCCGAGCCGGTCGAGCTGGGCGAGACGGTCTTCGGTCAGCCGGGTGCCGTTCGTCTGCACGAAGAACGACGCCGACACGCCTTCGGCGCTCACCGACCGGACGACCCGCTCGATGAGGGACGGTGCCGCCAGCAGCGGCTCGCCCCCGTGCAGCACGATGTCGACGTCGGGAATCGCGTGCGCGCGGACGTGGTCACCGATGCGCCGGGCGGCGGCGTCGACCACCTCGGACGGCATCGTGACCGGGCGGTCACGCCAGCTCCGGTCGCCCATCTCGTACACGTAGCAGTAGTCGCAGGCCAGGTTGCAGCGGCTGTGGATCTTGAGGATGAACTCCCGGAAGGGCAGCGCCTCCCGTGCCGCGGGCGGGCTCACGCGACCGGATCCGGCAGGTCGCGCACCGTCCGCAGGCAGCCGGGCAACGGCCCGTTGGCGGCGATCCAGCGCTCGCGGTGCGCGTCGAACCGCCGCGCCGCCAGCGCGGCGGCCGGCCCGGGGACCGGCTCGGCCCGCCACTGGTCCAGCACGTGCCGCATGCCCTGGACGAACCGCACGGTGAGCGCGGGCAGGCGGTCGTGGGAGCAGAGCTGGACGAGCCCGAGCCGCACCGCCTCGCGCCAGTGCGCGTACTCCAGATGCGCCGCCATGGCGTGCTCGCCCCGCTCCAGCCAGCGCTGCCGCCGCCAGAACCGCACGACGCCGAGGAAGGCGTAGGTGCCGTGCAGCAGCCCGGAGAACGGCCGCGGGTCGGGGCGCCAGGGGGCGTAGTACCGGCGGTCGTCGTCCCCGGGCAGCAGCTTCACCGCGTCCATGACCGCCGCCAGCTTGCCGTGCTGGGCCTCGTGGACGAGCGTGACCGCGAGCTGCGTCGGGTCGACCGGCAGGGACAGCGCGACGCAGCCGTAGTGCTCCCGTGAGGTGGCGCTGCGGAACGTGCCGATGGGGGAGCGCAGTGGCGTGAGCGTGGACACCGTGCCGGACAACTCGCGCGCGCTGGAGCCGTGATGGCGCGTCAGCAGCTCCCAGGTCTCGCCGAGCGTCCGCTCCAGCTCGGCGACGGCGGCCTCGGAGAGTCGCCCGGCCCCGTCGGACGACGCGTCGGGGAAGCGGAACGGGTCCACATCGTCGAGAAGGAGCTCGATCTCGGCCCGTCCGGCGGCCGGCGCGCGCAGGGTGCGCAGCCCCCGCCAGCCCGGCGCGTCCGGGGCCCCGTCAGCGGGGATCGGCGAGCTCGTCCGCCCGGCCGTGGCGACGACCTCGCGGCCGTCATGGACGATCCGCACCGTCCCGGCGTCCTCGGGCGCCGTGAGAACGCCCACCGAGGGCAGGGTCACCACTCCGCGGGAGACCGGAACGGTGAACGTCCCCGCGCAGCGCCCGCGCACCGCCGCGGCCGCCGCCATCCCCGCGAGCTGCGCGGGACGCGCGCCGGCCGGTTCGCCGGGGGCCCCGCCCTGGAGGACGCGCAGCGTGTGCAGGCCCCACCCGCCGGTCGAGGGGTGCGTGATGACCGCCGCGGCGGCGCCCGGGACGCGCCGCTTCAGCTCCATCAGCTGCTCGAAGCCGTGCCGGGCCGCCTCCGCCTCCGGGTGACCGGTCCGGCGGGCGGCGTCCACCACGGAGCGCAGCAGCAGCAGGTTCCGGCTGTGCTGGATCGCTCCCAGCGATTCGATCGCACCGGACGACGCCATTCCCGAGGCGAGCGAGTCGAAATCGGCACCGGAAAAGGAATGATTCATCAACGTCATAAAGGCCGGCCTTTCGCCGAACACCCCATCACCAGCATTTTAGTCCGCATCCCGTGATCGTTAAACGTCGCCGGGCCGTCCCGCGCGCGCCCGCCGCGCGTCGGGCCCCTTGCCGTCCGGTGGCGAGTCCGTGGCATTGTCCCCGGCGGACGGCGCCGGCGCGCTATTCTGGCCGCGGAGGACGATCAATGAGTGTTCGCAGGCTGTTCTTCTGCACGGCCGGTCTGCTGCTCATCGGGTGCGCGAGCCGCCCCTTCGGCGCGGCCGCGGAAATCTCTCCCTCGTTATCGGACGTTCCACCGCCCTTATCCGCGGCGTCGCCCGGAACAGGGGACCGGCGGGAGGCCGCCACCGTGTACTGCCTGTCCCGCCCCGGCCAGATGGCCACCGCCCTCATGGCGCTCGGGCTCCCCGTCCCGGGAGCCGCGCCCGCACCGGCGCCCACCGGCACACCGCCGAGGACTCCGGTCCCCACCGCCTCGCCCGCCCCGCCGGTTTCGCCCGGGGCGTCGCCGTGGCCGACTCCGGCCGCTCGCACTCCCAGTGCCGCCGAACTACAGGCTTGGGCCGTACGTCACAAAACGGAATTCGACCGCGCCTGTGACGCCCTGATCGCGGCCCAGACCGTTGCGCGGGAGAAGGAGAAGAAGGGGACACCGGCCTGGGTGTCGGCCGGAAAGGTTATCGGTCCGCTCCTGGTGGGTGCCCTGCTCACCCTCTTCACCACCGAATGGCGGGCGGCCGTGGACCGCGGCCGCAGGGAGGGGCTCGAACTCCGGAGGCTGGGCCGGGAATTCCTCGCCGCGGCGAGCGATTATGCCGAGCGCCGCGGGAAGGCCGGGCTGCCGTCCCCCCAGGCCCTGCGCGACTCCGCGCGGGCGCTGGCGCTCCGCCTGGAGGAGATCAAGGCCCGCCACCCCTGCTGGCGCACCCTGTCGCCGGTGCTCGCCGCGCTCGCCCCGGACGAGCTGGAGACCGCCTTCGTCGCGGGGTGGGACGGCCTGAGCGACGAGGACAGAGAGACCAGGCACGCGACGGTGGTCGCCCTCGTCCACCGGATCGACGCCCAGGTAGGCGGCACCGCGCGCGCTCTGGAGCACCCGTGGCGGCCGCCGGTCCTCCGCTGGTTCGTGCTCTGGCAGAAGGTGCCCTCGTGACGGGCGGCGCGCGGCAGGGAAACGGGCGCCTCTCGGACGGCAATCCGCTGCGTCTGGTCCGGTACGCCGACAGGCCGCCCCTCGCCCTGGAGCCCCACCGCGTCGGCAAGCACGCGGGCTACTACGTGGAGACCCGCTCGTTCACCACGTGCTTCTCGGCGTTCAAACGCGAACTGGACGACATCGAAATGATCCGCGACAGGGGTCATCTCGTCTTCGTCCACGGGATGCAGGGCACGGGCAAGACGTCCCTCATCTGCAGGTGCGCCCATTTCCTGAAGGAACTCGCCGGACCGGTCGAGCTGCGGGTCATCGACGAGAGATCGCTGACCGGATCGGTCAGGACGCCGCAGCGGCGGATGCTGGGACTGGTGTTCAAGATCTGCTGGGAACTGATGCAGAGCCGGCACTTCTCGGAGAACCGGAGCCGGCTGGACCGCCTCCAGAGCGTGATCGTGGAGGTGGGCCGGCTCAAGGAGCAGGAGGGCCTCACCGCGGAGCGGGCGAAGGCCGAGGCGGCCGCCGTGCTGTCCGAGATCGGCCTGGGCTCCGACGGCGACGAGCCGCTGGTCATGGTCCTCCTCCCGCGGTCCACGAGCCTGCAGGACGTGCGGTTCTACGCCGACGTCGTCCAGCCCTGCATGCTGTTCTTCGCGGAGCTCGAGGACGAGGACGCCGACCAGGAGCACCCGCCGTTCGACGGCAACCTCTCCGTCGTCCCGCTGCGTCCCCGCCCGCTGTCCGTCGAGGACGGCTGGGAATTCGTCCGGCGGCGCCTCTACCAGAAAACGGACTGTCGCGAATCACTGAATATTCGGGAAGACCATATCAAGGCGATTATGACCGCCTATGACGGGCGCATGACGATAAGGCTGCTGGTCGACGGCTTGGTGGAGATCTTCGAACAGATCATCAGGGCTGACAGCCCCCGCGATGTGAGTTACAGTGATCTGGCGTCCCAGTTCATCCTGGCCCCGCCGAGCGAAGAAACGGGCTCCTCATGACTGCTGATCATGAGCCGTCACCGGCGGCACGGCGCAATCCCTTCCCTCCCGGGGCGTCCGCGATGCTGGGCGAACTGCCGGGAGAGGTGGCCAGCCTCGACACCCCGGCGATCCTCACCGTGCGGCGCGTGGTCGACGACTACCTCGCGCGGAGCCTGATCCTCTGGCGCGACGTCCGCTCCCAGCAGGGCCCCGGCCGGCGCGGCGGCGAGGCCGCGGCCGTCGACCCGCGGGAACTGACCGACGACGAGGCGGTGCGGGCGTCCTCCACCGGCGCGAACGGCGAGGTCATCGCCGTCTCCGGCGAGGCGGGCACCGGCAAGACGCACCTGCTCAACACCCTGATCCACCGGTTACGCCACCCGCCGCCCGGCGCCGCGATCCCGCGCAAGATCATCTACCTGTCGGCGCAGGCCTCCGACTTCGGCACGCTGTACCGGGCCTCCTTCATCACCAGGTTCCACCCCGACGAGCTCAAGGACGTCGCCCTCGGCTACTACGCCGACGTGGTCGCCGAGCGGCTCCGGATCGACTTCCCCCACCTGGCCGAACAGGCGGCGGCGCTGGAGAGCCGCGACCCCGGGCTCGACCCCCGGACCGTCGCGCGGCAGGCCGGGCTGGCCGCCAGGGTGCCGAGGCAGCTCCAGGAGCGGCTCTGGCAGGTCACCGGGAACAAGCAGTTCGGCACCGCCTTCGCCCTGCTGGCCGACGTGCAGCTCGCCCTCGCGGTGATGGACTGGCTCGCGAGCGGCGCGCCGCCCGACGCCCGCCTCCAGGAGCAGGGCATCACCGGGGCCCTGTCGACCAACGCCCAGATGCTGGACTGCATGGGCGCGCTCACCAGCCTCTACGGACGCCAGGGGCTGCACTTCGCGCTCGTCATCGACGACATCGAGAAGCTCCTCGGCCGTCCCGACCCGCTTTTGCCCGACATGGCGAACACGGCGGACACCCTGAAATCGTTCCACAAGCTGCTGCGCACGTTCGTGGAGAGCGGCGGGCTCCTCGTCCTCGGCGGTCTGCCCGAGTACCTCGACCAGCTCCCCAAGGACGTCAAGTCCCGGATACGCACCCGCATCTCGCCGTCCCCCCTCGACGGCGGGCAGATCGCCGAGTACGTCCGGCTCCGCCAGGGCGGCGTGCTCGAACCGTTCGAGCAGTCGGCCTGCGACGCGATCCACCGCCTCACCGGCGGCAGCCCCCGGCAGGTCGTCAGGCTCTGCTATCGCAGCTTCCAGGTCACCGTGCCGCCCGCGCGGGTGGACGCGCCCGCCGTCCACACGGCGGCGCGGCAGGAGAACCTCGGCTACGTCGTGTCGCTGGACGACCTCCTCTCGAACGTCTCGGAGATCCTCAACGGCCGCGGCTGGCCGGCCGAGACGAGCTATCCCCTGCTGCCGGAGCGCGAGCGGCCCGACTTCTGGATCCCGATGCCCCCCGGGCAGGACCGAGCGGGCTGCGCGATCGTGGTAAGCGCGCCGCTGGTGCAGGCCGACGAGGCCGAGTCGCTGATCGGCCGCGTCCGGGCCATCCGCAGCAACAGCCCGAAGCGCCGCGTCGTCGTGGTGACGGGGTTCCTCAGTGAGGAGATCCGCCCCTCCCTGACCCAGGCGTGCGGCGCCCCGCCGATCGTGTACCTCGCCGACCGGTTCAACGACGTCCTCACCGCCCGCCTCGACGAGCTGAACCGGGAGATCATCGGTCCCCGCGCGGGCCCCGCCGCCTCCGGCGACGACATCGCGGTGATCCACGACTCGATGGAGCGGATCAGGCGGCAGGTGACCGCGTCGCACGACCACCTCCTCAACCTGCAGAGCCAGGTGGAGCAGATCCGCCAGCAGGCCGACCGGCAGCTCCAGGCGATCAGGAGGGACCTGACGCACCAGCCCGCGGGGCCCGCCGGAGCCGCCGCCGAGCCCGAGCCGCCCGGACGGGGGCTGCCTGACGCCGTGGTCCGGGTCTTCGCCCGCGCGCGCGAATCCCTCGCCGCGATCGACGACGTCGACGCCTACATCGGGCGCTCCTTCGACCTGTCCCGGGACGACGCCGCCACCGCCGGCGCCATGCTCGGCTACCGGCTGCGCCGCTACGAGATCTTCGAGGCGATCGGGGTGAGCGTGGTGCTGCGGCGGCTCGTGGCCTCGTTCGAGGAGTCGGTCGCCGGCTGGCTGGCCGGCGTGCGGTCCCGGCCCGGCCCCACCGCCGACGACCGGGCGCGCCTGGACCGGCTGTGCGAGGCGTTCGACGCCAGCTACGACGCCGTGCCGCTGTCGGCGCTGAGCCAGCTCGGCAGCCTGTCCGACGACGCGGTCCCCGGCCTGAGCGGCTCGGTCGCCCAGGTCGCGATCGTGGACAGCCTGGGCGGGCTGAGCGGCAGCGTCAAGCGCAACGTCCTCGGCGCCGCCGACGACGCGGCCGGCGGTTCCGGCCCGCCGCCCGGCGCCGTGCCGGGCCCCTCTCCCGCCTGACGGGCGTCAGCCGCCGGTGTACTTCTCGATGATCGTCTCCAGGCGCCTGTCGGCGTCCCACACGTTGTTCTGGCGCAGGGTGACCCCGAAGAGCGCCAGGTCGTCCGGCAGGCACCGGTAGTACAGCGCCCCCTGCTCGACGTCCATGACGAGCCGGGTCAGGCGCCCTCGCAGAGCGGGCCTGAGCCGGTACGTCAGGGAACGGACGAGCTCCCGCGAGTAGAGGAAGATCTCCTCGTAGCGCTTCCTGTGCTCGGCGACCGACACCTTGCGGAAGTACGTGCCGAGGCTGTCGTCGGTGAGGACGTCGGTGCTGAAAAGGTGCTCGCCGCCGCGGTGGCCCGAGACGTAGTGCAGGTCGAGCGGGGAGACCCGCCGCCGGGCGAGCTCCACCAGGCGGGCGTCGGCGCCCGGGGCCTCGAACAGGACGGGCGCCGGTTCGGGGACGTCCGGGAGCGCCGGGACGTAGGTGCCGTAGCCGCCGAGGTTCTCGGGGCCCAGCGAGTAGAGCTCGCGCACCCGGTCGGAGATCTGCGCCATCTGCCGGTCGCCGGTCTCGACCGGCGCGCCCTCCCGCGCGACGCCGAACTGGGTCTCCCCCGGACGGAGCGAGATGTAGTAGACGCCTCCGGTGTCGCAGGACACGACCAGGCGGATGAGCCGTCCGCTGTCCAGCGGCGCCGTCCACGAGTCGATCTTGGCGAAGGTCGGGCCGAGCCGGCCGCCGATCTGCTCGTGGAGCCTCCTGTCCTCCGGTGCCAGGTCCGCGTCCTCCACCGCGAACCGGAACATGCCGTCGATGAAGTTCGCGGTGTGCGCCAGCCCGGCGGCCCCCTCGAAGACCTCCTTCACCGTGTGCTCCAGCAGCAGCGTTCCGGCGCTCGCGTCGACGTGCCCCGCACGCCGCGTGATGGTCCTCGGGGTCTCGCTCACTCGGTCTCCTCTCCGGGGTGTGGACGGTCTCAGATCTGCGGCGCGTCCCACTGGAACGCGCGGCGCTCGGTGCCCGGCGCCTCGTTCCGCAGCCGCGCCCGGGTGTGGGCGAGGTTCCCGCGCACGGCGAGGGCCCACGGATGCCCGTCGTCGGGATAGCAGGACGCGAGACGCTCCTCGGCCTGCTCGTCGCAGTCGAGGGCCTCGTCGAAGCGGCCGAGGGCCATCAGGGCGTTGGCCTGGTCGACCAGCGCCCCCACCACGTACGGATGGTCGTCGTCCAGCCTCTCGCGCAGCAGCTCCAGGGCGGTGGCGCTCTGCTCCCCGGCGAGGTCGGCGTCGCCGAGGGCGAGGGTGTAGACCGACAGGTTGCAGCGGGCGAGCTGGACGAACGGGTGACGCTCGTCGTACAGGCCGAGGTAGCCCACCACGGCCCGGCCCGCCTCGTCGCGCGCGGCCTCGTACGCGCCGCAGGCGTGCTCGGCCGCGGCGACGGCCAGCCGGCAGGCGAGCGTCTCGTAGTTCTCGCCGGGATGGAAGTCCAGGTGGATCTTCAGCAGCCTGCGCAGCTCGTCCCTGTCGTCGGCGCGCGCCCCGGGGTCGCCGGGCCGGTGCCGGCGGGTGATGCGCTGCTGCCGCTGGGCGCACAGCAGGTGCAGGTGGGCGGGGTCGTCACGGTAGAGCTCGTGGAGGATGACGACCGAGTGCGTCAGTTCCCGGGCCGAGTCGTCGTAGCGGCCGAGGCGGCGCAGGAGCGCGCCGATCTTGTAGGCGGAGATCGCGAACGTCTCCCGGTCGCCGGGGTCCACCCGCCGCTGCCGCCGCCGCTCGCGCCGCTCGATCGCCAGCGCCTCCTGGACGGAGGCGTCCTGGCCGTCCAGGGCCAGCGACAGCGTGAGGTTCATGGCGGCTGCCCGGGTCAGCTCGTGGTCGTCGCCCAGCTCGCGGCGCAGCCCGAGCAGCGTCGCGCGGTCGCGGACGAGCGCCGAGGCGAAGTCGCCGGCCTGGCGCAGGTCGGCGCCGTACCCCCGCGCGCTCATCAGCGTCCGGGTGTCGGCGTATCCGAGGCGCATCTGCCGGTTGAGCGCGTCCTCGGAGACGGCCGCCGCCTCCTCGAAACGGCCGAGCGTCCGCAGAAGGTTGGCGCGCTGCACCTCGACGCGCAGCAGCAGCGGATCGTCGGCGCCCACGCGCTCGCGCCAGTCGGCCGACAGCCGCTCGGCGACGTCGAGGCCGAGCTCGCGGTCGTTGACGTCCCCGGCCAGGTACAGGTGGCGCACGTGGCAGGCCAGCCAGCGGCGGACGGGCCGGTCCCCGCTCGCGAGCGCCTCGCTGACGAACAGGTGCCGCCGGAGCTCGGCGAACGTCGCGGCGTGGTAGGGCCTGTCGACCTCGGCGTCGGCGGGCGCGTACGCGGCGAGCACCCGGTGCACCTCGGCGGTCACCCGGTCCCGCTCGCCGCCGTGCAGCGAGTCCCGGACGATCTTCTGGACCATCCGGTGGACGCGCAGTTCCCCGCCGAGCTCGTGGTCCACCTCGGCCAGGCCGTACCGGGTCAGCCGGACGAGCAGCGCCTCCAGCCGCACGGAGTCCTCGGCGAGGTCGGGCCAGTGCGCCTCCAGCGCGGCGAGCATCGCGGGGGAGAACAGCAGCCTGCGCCCCACGCCGTCGGGGGACAGGAAGGCCGCCATCCGCATCAGGTGAACGGCGGCCCCGCCGGAGTCGATCTGGCGCAGGGCGTCGAGGGTCAGCCCGAGGACGATCCGGGCGGTGAGCAGGTCCGCCTCGTCGCGGTGGGCGGCGTCGTCCCGCGGGGCCCCGGGAGCGCCCCACGCGGCCGCGGCGCCCTCGTCGAACAGGCTGGTGAACGTCTCGACCGCGTCCTCGACGGCCTCCATCTCGCGGTAAGCCCCCACGGTCGTCGTCGTCCCGGGGCCGGGCGTCACGGGACGGGCGGCGCCGCGCTGCCTCCAGTCGGCGTGGCGTTCCACCCACGCCGCGGCCAGCGCTACGTTCAGGGGGAGGTCGCGCATGCGCCGCGCGAGCCGGTCGATGTGCTCGTCGGTGAGCGCGGGCACCCTCCTGCGGAACAGCTCCCGGCTCTGGTCCCGGGTGAACGGCCCCGCCCGGGTGGTCTTCTCGACCCGGCGGACCAGCGTTCCGGTCCTGAGGGTCTCGACGTCCCCGCCCGTGATGACGACGTGGTTCCCGCGGGTGGTCTCGGGCACGAGGCCGGCCAGGTCGTCGGCCCGCTCGACGTTGTCGTAGATCAGCAGCCAGGTGCCGGCGCGGTTGACCTCCTCCCGGACGAACTGCGCGACCGGGTCGCCCGCGGCGGAGGCGGGACGGCGGCCGCCGCGCGCCTCGACCGCCTCGTGCATGGCGGTGAGGCCGGCCCGGACGCTGCCGGGCGACGCCGCGGTGATCCACCAGATCGCGTCGTAGTCGCCGGAGAACCGGAGGGCGTACTCCAGGGCGAGCCTGCTCTTCCCGGTGCCCGCCGCACCGTTGATCATGTAGATGCCGTCGCGGTCGGAGCCGAGCAGCGCGTCGCGCATCCGCTCGATCTCCCCGCCGCGCTCGACGAAGGCGCCCGCGGACGGGGGCAGGCGGCGGTACGCGGGCGCCCGGGCCGGGAACCGGGGATCGCCCGGGGCCTCCCTGGGGACGGGCGGCATCCGCGAGGGCATCAGCCGCTGGAACAGCTCGTCGCGGGCGGCCGGCTCGCCCAGCGCGAACAGGTCGATCCGCGCGGACGGCGGGACGCCCGGGGCCGGGTCCTCGGGGGACAGCCGGAGGTACCAGTGACCGCCGGACACCGGCGTCGCGGGCGCGGCCGCCCCGGCCGCCTCGGGGCCGATGACGATGACGACGTCGTCGTCGCGGACCGGGTCGTGCCCGGCGGGACGCAGGTGCGTCGAGCGGAACTGGACGCCGAGCCAGTCGGCCCAGGCGCGCTGGGCGGGCTCGTAGACCACGCGGTAGTGGCGCGTCCGGAGGACGTCGTCCGCGCCGACGCGGATCCGGTACGCCTCCACCGCCTCGGCCGTCGCCCGCGGCGGATCGAACCCCTCGTCGTCGAGGATCGTGCGGAGCACGTCCCGGTAGGCGGTGAGCAGCGCGGAGCCCGCCCGGTCACCGGCGAACACGGCGAGCCTGTCGGCGACGGCGGCATCCGCGGCCTTGGGAACCGCCATCCGCCGCCAGTAGGCGGTGCGCGCCGCGGGCGGCGTCGTGCCGGGGAACAGCCACGCGAACGCCACGCCCGCCTCGCTGCGCACGCTGAGGGACGACGCGTCCTCCACCTGCATGAGCAGCGGGAGCAGGCGGGGGATCGCCGTGGCCTTCACCTCCCGGGCGAGCGCCTCCCCGGCCGCGATGCCGCCGGAGTCGGCCCTGACCCCGATGACGACGGTGTCGGCGAGCCTCGCCAGGGCCTCCGCGGGGAGGCCGGCGGCGTCGACGAGCACGTGGTCGTAGGAGGTGCGGCGCAGCCCGTCGCGGAGGGCGGCGGCGAAGCCGAGGAGGTCGTGGGTCTCCAGCTCGGTCCAGTGGCCGCGGGCGCCGCCGGAGCCGTGCGCCGGGAGGAGGTCCACCCGTCCGGTGATCGGCGGGCCGGGCGGTTCCCGGTGCCGCAGGACGGGCAGCAGGTCGAGCTCGCCCGCGGAGCCTCGCCCGCCGGAGCCGGACTCGCGGGCGAGGTCGAGGAGCCCCGCCTCGGCGGAGCCGTTGCCGGCGAACGTCCTCGCGTGCTCCTCCAGGGCGGGCGACGCCAGGTCGCCGTCGACCAGGAGCACGGCGCGGCCGGCGAGCGCGAGCATCCAGGCGAGGTTCGCGAGGGCGGTGGTGCAGCCCGCGCCGCGCTCCGGCGAGGTGAAGGCGATGACGTCAGGCGGGCCGCTGCGCGGCGGAACGTGGGGGACCAACGCGGCTCCTTCGGGACCTCGCGCCCGGCGGCGGGCCGTCGCCCGCGCCGCGGACGCCGCTCACAACTGAAACATTCGCGACCGTTCGCACAACCCTTTCATATTCGCGCATTGAACGTGAGATACAAGGCCGATTCCTGGAGGCTCTCGTAATAGATGCGGTTGACCGCTCTGCGGAGGGCCTCGCTCGGCAGCGCGTCCATTTGATCGAGATCGAACTCGGTCACATCGATGATGGTGGTGGGGAGTTCCTCACTCGCATCGTCCATCGATCACTCTATTCGGCTGGTACGGCAGTTCTTTGGGGCTGACCGAATTCGGCCGTACGGATCGGGGCCACTTCCGCCATCCCGCATGGGCATGGACGAGGCTAGCCCCATCCCGCAATGACGACTATGTCCCATGGCGCGTTTTCCGTGTTCGGCCGGGAGCGATTCGCGGGACGTGCCCGCGTCGCGCTCATCGGGCGGGATCACGTTTCCGGGTCGGCGCCGGGAGCGAAGGCGCACGCGTCGGCCTGCGTGGACGGACCGGGATCCGGCGCGGTGCCGGACAGCGCGCCGAGCGACGGCGCGCTCGCCCCGCGCTCGACCGCCGGAGGAGGCGGCGGATCGTCGGAGAGCCGGTTGAGCACCCCGTTGGAGGCGTAGTGCAGGACGTTCACGACCAGGATCGCCGGCGCGACCACTCCGACGGTGCCCCGGAAGTCGGGCTCCAGCGCCAGCGCCAGGATGATCGCGGTGATCCCGTTCTGCTGGCCGAGGGCCAGGTGGACGCGGTCGCGGCGGCTCAGCCCGTGTTTCAGCACCGGGACGACGAGCAGCGAGATGAGGGCCTGCGCGCCGAACGCCGCGAAGCCCAGCACCAGCGCGGGAAGCAGGTCGACGCCGTTCACCAGCAGCAGGCCGAGGGCGAAGGAGGCGACCAGGAAGGCGATCGCCACGGCGCGGTCGATCACCTTCGCGTACGTCCCGATCCTGAAGAACAGGCCGATCAGGGCCACGGCGAGCATCAGCATCCACTGGGCCGCGACCAGGAGGACGCCCACCAGCACCGCCAGGGACAGCAGATCGGCGAACCGCCCGCCCGCCTGCGCGCCGCGCTCCGCGGGCATCGCCGCGGCCCGCGTCAAGGTGACCCCCGGGGCCGGGGCGTACCCCGCGGGCGTCCGCAGGTTCCGCACCGTGCCGAGGACCAGGTAGACCGCGGCCACCAGCGTGAGGTTCAACCCCAGATCGGACAGGTAGGCGCCGAGCCCGTCCCCCGACGGCCCTGCCTGCGGCGACCCCTCCCGCCCCGAAAGCCGGAACGCGAGGATCGAGAAGTAGAGGGAGAGGAGTACCGTCACGGGGTCGTCGAACGACGCCCAGGCGAACAGGAGCGCCTTCGCCCGCGGCGTCATCCGGCTGTTCGCCCGCATCGCGGCCACCGACAGGGGATCGATCTGCGCGACGGCGATGCCGAGGACGAGGTAGCGGGCGTCGTGGAACACCAGCAGCATCACCCCGGCGATCAGCGCCGCCTTGATGACCACGCCGAGCGTGACGGCCACCAGCACGCCCCGGGCGTCCTGCCTGAGCGCCCCGAGGTCGATCTCGTGCGTGCTCCCGTACAGGCCGATCGCCAGCAGGAACCCGGCGAGCAGGGAGTACCAGGCCGAGCCCGCGAGATCACCCGGATGGACGAGGGCGCCCGCGCCGAGCCCGGCCATCGTGGCGAGGAGCGCCCCGGCGACGATGAGGGGAACGATCCGCGACAGCCGTCTCCACGTTGTGCGCGCACCCAAAAGGCGTACTCCGTTCAACGGGCCGGCGGCGCCTTCGAGGGGCGCGCCGGCGTCCGGATCGACGGACCCCCTCACCCGAGGACATCATAAAAAATGATCGCCTCCCCCGGAAACCCCGGCGCGATATCCCCCGACTTACCACCTGACCGAATCCGGCAACCTCCGCTGAAGTCAGATATGCCTGTTTCAGCCGCCCGAAACGCGTCCCGTGCGAGCGATGCGGGAAATGGACTTCTCAGGAGGGAGGTCGCGGTTTCAGGTTCCTGACGGCTGATCTGGCGGCGAGGGCGCCGCCCTCGTCATCGCCCTGGCGGTAGGCCGATGCCTGCAGATCGTAGAGTTCGGCATACAGGCCGTCCCGTGCCATCAGGTCGTGGTGGGTGCCCTGCTCGGTGACGCGGCCGGCGTCGAGGACGTAGACGCGGTCCGCGTGCCGGACGCTCGCGAGCCGGTGGGTGATCAGCAGGACGGTGCGCCCGTGCCGTGCGGCGTGCCGGCGGATCTGCTCGAACAGGTGGTGCTCGGCGCGGGCGTCGAGCGCGGCGGTGGGCTCGTCGCAGATCAGCAGGGGCGCGTCCCGGTAGAAGCCGCGCGCGGCCGCCAGCCGCTGCCACTGCCCGCCCGACAGTTCGCACCCGTCGGCGAAGCGCTTGTCCAGCAGGGTGTCGAGGCCGAGGGGCAGGGTGGCGATCACCTGGTCGGCGCCGGCCGCGGCCGCGGCCTCGTCGACGCCCGCCCGGACGCCCGCGGCGGCCAGGTCGTCGCCCATGGTGATGTTGTCGGCGGCGGTCATCGGCCAGTGGGTGTGGTCCTGGGCGACGACCGCGATGGCCCGCCGCAGCGCCTCGGGATCCAGGTCGCCCACGCGGGTGTCGTCCCAGCGGACGACGCCGCTCTGCGGGGCGTACAGGCCGGCGAGGATCTTGGCGAGGGTCGTCTTCCCCGAGCCGTTCTCCCCGACCAGGGCGACGATCTCCCCGCGGCCGAGCCGCACCGACACGCCGCGCAGCGAAGGCGCGTCGCTGTCGGGATAGGTGAAGGTCACCTCCTCGGCAAGGATCTCCCCGAACGCGCGCAGCGTTTCGAGCTGCCTCTCCACGTCGCCGGGTTCGCGGACGCCCGCGCGGGCTCCTCGCACGCGCCTTTCAGCGGTCTGGCAGTAGGCCATGTAGTCGCTGAAGTACAGGCCGTCCTCGTAGCAGCGGTTCAAGGCGTAGACGAGGTTGACCAAGGAGGTCTGCCCGGCGCGGATCGCCAGGACGGCCGTCCCGGCCACCGCGAGGGGCATCACGCCCCGCCACAGCAGCATCCCCAGCGCCGTGTACATCAGCGCCGTCGCGATCCCCTTGAGGACGTCGCCCCAGATCTGGGACATCGTCTGCCGCCGTGCCAGGTCGAGGAGCACGCGACGGGTGTGGGCGGCCAGCGCGGCGTACTGGCGCAGCAGGAAGTCCCGGACGGTGAAGGAGCGGACCTCGGCGGCGTGGCGCCGCTCGGTCATCAGATCGGACATGATCCAGCTCCGCCGCCGCACCTCCACCAGATCCAGCTGGGTCAGGTACCCCAGCCGGGCCGCGCGGACGGCCGCCCATCCCTCGGGCAGCGCGGTCAGCAGCAGCAGCGGCAGCAGCACCGGGTGCAGCACGCCGAGCGCGCCCGCCGCCGCCGCGACGCCGACGGCGGCGGTGAACAGGTCCACCGCGTTGTCGACCATCGACGGGGCCGAGTCCATGCCCCGCAGCCGGGCCCGGTGCAGGTCGTCCTGGAACTCGGCGTCGTCGAACGCCGCCAGCTCGATCGCGGTCGTCAGCTCGTACAGCTGCCGCTCGACGATCTGCTCGACCTGCGGACGCAGCCGGGCCTGCGCCCACTGCGCCCCCGCCGAGAACGCCGCCCGGACCGTGATCGCCGCCCCCACCAGCACCAGCTCCGGCGCCGCGGCCCGCACCCGGTCCGGGGTCGGGCCCGCCGAGAACAGCGCGGTCAGCACCCCGGTGGTGGCCAGCAGGCCGAACGCGGTGAACACCCCGGCGGCCACGTTGAACGCGATCGTCGCGGTCAGGTCCCGCCTGCTCGCCCGCCACGCGAGCCGCATCACCTGCCCGATCAGCGTCGGCAGCCGCCGCGCCATGGTGAGCGTCCCGGTGCCCGACAGCTCCGCGGCCTTGCGGTACCACCGGTGCTCGCTCAACGCCGGCCCCAGGGCCGCTTCGACCGGGGGAGAGGCGCGCCTGCGCCGCAGCGGCAGCCTCACCGGCCCACCCCCGGGTACGACGACGTCTCACGATCACCAGAGCGGGGGACACTGGACAACACGGAACCGGCCTCCAGACAAAGGGGGGACGGATATCACCCTCTGCGCCGCACTAGCGCACGAGGAAGGGTTGCGGCGGTCTCTGGCCCCGCGCCCCTGCGGCACAGTTCTCCACCCGCCGGGTAAGGCCCCCGCGGGGAGGCGGGCGGCGGACACCGAAGTCTTCGAGGACGGCAGGAGGAGGCGGAAGCCGTGGACAGCGCGGGATGGGACCGCAGGTATGCCGGTCACGAACTGGTGTGGTCGGCCGGGCCCAACCGGTGGGTCGAAGAGGTCGCGGCGGACCTGCCCGCGGGCACCGCACTCGACCTGGCCGCCGGTGAGGGACGCAACGCGCTGTGGCTCGCCGAGCGCGGCTGGGAGGTCACCGCGGTCGACTTCTCCGCGGTCGGGCTCGAACGCGCCCGGTCGCTCGCCGCGCGGCGGCTCGGTGAGCACGCGGGCCGGGTCCGGCTGGTCGAGGCCGACCTGCGGGAGTACACCCCGGCACGCCAGGCCGCCGACCTCGTGATCGTCGCCTACCTGCAGGTCGGCGAGCAGGTGCGCCGCCACGCCCTGCGCGCCGCCGCCGAGGCGGTGGCGCCCGGCGGGCTGCTGCTCGTCGTGGGGCACGACAGCGACAACCTCGCGCACGGCGTCGGCGGGCCCCAGGACCCCGCCGTCCTGTACACCGCGCAGGACGCGGCGTCCGACATCGCGGGGACCGGTCTCCAGGTCTTGCGGGCGGAGCCCAGAACGCGCGAGGTCGTCACCGACGAGGGCCCGCGCAGCGCCATCGACGCCTTCCTGCTCGCCCGCCGCCAATGATCTCCCGACGCGGCCGGGCTCTACGACCGCGTCGGCGGCGAGATCCCCGAGCTGAATCCACCGGGCTCAGCGACTGAGGCCCCGCGTCAGCCGATGCGGCCGATACCGCCATAAAGCCATTTTCCGACTTCGGCGGCCGGCTTGTCCGTCTCGTCGTCGTCTGGATTCCACGAATCGATGGTGACCAGGCCGGGGTCGACCAGCTCGAAACCGTCGAAGAACAGTTCGATGTCTGTTCTGCCGCGGAAATAGATGGGGGTGGGGGTGGCCGCGTAGGCCCCCTCGATCTGGTCGACGGCCGCCGGGGCGTGCCCTTCCGTCGTCACATGGGTAGCGGCGAGATGGCTGCCCGGCGCCAGGGCCGCGCGCAGGGGCGCCATGACGTCCTCCCGCTCGTCCAGGGTGAGGAAGTGGGTCATGGCGATCATCAGCACGCCGACCGGGGCGGCGAAGTCGATCAGCCCGGTCCCGCGGGCGTGGCCGAGGACCTCGGCGGGGCGGCGCATGTCGGCCTGGGCGACGGTGGTGTGCTCGTTGGTCGCGAGCAGCGCCCGCCCGTGCACCAGGACCACCGGATCGCTGTCGACGTACACGACGCGGGCGTCCGGGACGATCTCGTGGGCGATCTCGTGGGTGTTGCCGACGGTCGGCAGGCCGGAGCCGATGTCGAGGAACTGCCGGATCCCCCGGCGCGCCATGTACCGCACGGAGCGGCGCAGGAACGAGCGGTTCTCCAGGGCGAGCTCGCCGATCTCCGGCATGGCCCGCGCGACCCTGTCCGCGGCGTCCCGGTCGACCTGGAAGTTGTCTTTCCCGTGCAGGTAGTAGTCGTACATGCGGGCCACGCTCGGCCGGGTGAGATCGATTTCCGGGGACAGCCCATCCTCGGCCACGTACGACCTCCACCCAAGATCAAATTATTAACGGAGCAAGACTAGCCCGGGAAAGACGCGGTGGCCAAGTCCGGCCGCGGCTTTCGGGTTGACAGCCTTTCGGACAGGCGAGGCCGGGTGGCCGAAAGGCCGGCGTCAATCCGGCGGCTTCCGCTGGAACCGTGGTTCATGGTCGGTGCTCCGATGTCTGCGTCGAGGCAGCCCGGTCGCTTCCTGGTAAGGGATGACCTGGTGCGGAGGAGGCGTCGCGCGCGAGTGGATGCCCTCCTCCGGAAGTTCTGGCGGGTGGTCGGTGGGCCCGCTCCTGGGTTCCGGGTCGGGGACGGCCTCGGATCCTTCGGCGAGGAGCGGCTCGACGGTGGCCAGACCGTCGGCGATGAGGGTGGCGAGGTCGCTCATGACCGGGAACAGGCCGCGTCCGAGCGCGAAGGCGATGTCGCGGGGTGTCCGGCGGCCGTTGACCCTGGCGAGCAGCTCCTGGCGCTGGGCGTTGACGGGTACGGCCCCCGCGGGCCGCATGGTGCGCGGCCTGGACCGTACGGACAGGCCGAGCGCGGCCCAGGAGTGGGCGAGATCGAGCCGGCGGCGGATCTCGCGGATGGCGCGTTCGGCGTCCAGGCCGGGGTCGGACGCGAGCAGCGGGGCGGGGTCGTCCGGGTCGGCGGTGCAGGTGCGGACCCCGCACAGCGCCATGGCGAACAGCGCGTCGGCGACCGCGGCGCGGGTGATGACCTGCACGCCGGCGTCGCCCAGGAGCCCGCGCGCGACCAGTTCGCGCTCCAGCCGGCCCTCGGGGGCTCCGGCGGTGAAGGCGGCGCTCCAGTCGGCTTCGCTGATGCGCCCCGACCGCAGCAGCAACGGCTCGGGTCCGGGCGCGGCGGGGGTGGAGGCGGCCACCACCAGGCCGTCGCGCATGCTCACCGTGCCTCCCGGGGACCCGTCCATGCGCAGCGTTCCGGTGAACCGCTGCCGGCCGCGCCGGGTCAGTGCCGAGGTCAGCACGCCCGCGTGGTCACGCCCGCGTTCTCCCAAAGGCTGCGCTTCTGATGCCATTTGTCCCTTCTCGCCTTCTTTGGAGGCACCGGGCGCCCCTTCCAGTGGTCGCGATGCCGGATCGGCGGAATCCGGGTCTGCTGGTTGGGGGCGCCCGTTCGCGGGATATATTAGCGTCCCAAATATGCAATTCGTCGGGAGTGGTATGAACATCGAAACGGCGCTCAAGGAAGCCATGGCCGTCGAGGGCGCGGTCGGCGTGGCCCTCGTCGACTATGACAGCGGCATGTCCCTTGGGTCGCTGGGAGGTGGCCCCGAACTCGACATGGACGTCGCGGCCGCCGGCAACACCGAGCTCGTGCGCGCCAAGGTGCGCACGCTGGAATCGCTCGGCATCGAGGACTCCATCGAGGACGTCCTCGTCACCCTGCAGCGGCAGTACCACCTGATCCGCATCCTCGGAAGCGGCCACGGCAAGCTGTTCCTCTACCTCGTCCTCAACCGGGAACGCGCCAACCTGGCGCTCGCCCGGCACCACCTGCGGCGCATCGAAGCCGAACTCAGCGTCTGACCGCGTCTCCGTCTCGGGGCGAACTAGGGGGAACGGGTATGCGCGAAGCCGTGCTGGAGGAACTGCGCACACTGCGCGGCCAGGTCGTGGGCGTCACTGACGCGGCCGTGGCGTCGGTGGACGGGATGCTGGTGGCCTCCGACACCGACGAGGTCCGGCCCGACGTCCTGGCGGCGCTGGCCGCGGCGTCGCTGGGCCTCGGCCGGAGCGCGGGGAACGAGGTCGGCATGGGCGAGCTGCGCGAGGTGGTGACCCGCTGCCAGAGCGGCCATATCGTCGTCTACGCCGTCCGGCGCACGGGCCTGCTGGTCGTGCTGGGCGACGAGGGACTGGACATCGCCGACCTGCATCTGCGGACCCGGGCCACCGTGGACCGCCTCGGCACCATCCTCGAACAGAACTGACCCGGCAGATCCGTCACGCCGTGTCGGGCTCCTGCGAGACCTTGGGAGCCGTTTCTGTGGCGAGGGAGGCTGGGCGGACGCCTTTGGTGACGAGCCAAATGCCCAGGGACGCTTCCCAGACGATTTCCGGTGCCGTGAACAAGAAGTTCACCGGGGACTGCTGCTCGTAGACGCCGAACAGGACGGCGGTCGCAGTCGCGCAGGCGAGAGGCCCGCCGACGACCCCGATGAGCGCCATGGGACGTGGCACCAGGCCCGACCTGTACATCAGGTAGCCCAGCAGCAGTCCGTTGCCGAAGCCCGCGCAGAAGGCGGGGCCGAGCAGGAACGTCTGGTCCTTCAACGCCACGAGTGACCGGCCGACCAGAACGGCGTCGGCCCCGTCCCCGCCCGCCAGGTCCTGCCGCAGCGCCACGACGGCGAGCACGCTGACGACCCCCATCACGATGACGGTCGATTCGAGGATTCGCGTGCCGACGTAGCCGAGGGCGATGCTCTCGCTCTGCCTCTTCAAGAGAGGGAACAGCACGACCGCGGTGGCGATGTTCGCGACGGCGGTCAGGATCTCGAGAAGGGCTCCGAAGCGCACCTGCGTGTCCGCGCCCGCCCCCACGATGTAGTTCGCGTCGTTGAGGACCGGGTCGTAGAGCAGCACCGCCGGGATCGATAAGACGAAGGTGAGGATGAACCAGACACCGGCGATCCTGGCCCTCCGCTGAGCGGCTTCCGGCGTCCGGGACTCGGTCGTTTCCACACGGTCAGAGAACCACGCCGGACGGGCGTTGTCCCCACCCTCCGGTGGCCGGTTCACGCCGGGCCTCGGCCATAGGGCGACGGCGCCGCCGCCCCGAGGGCACCCGGTTGGGCGACGCCGGCCCGGCGCGGTGAAAGGATGACGGCATGGGACAAGTCGTGGTGACCGCGGAGAGAACGCTGAAAGCAAGCCCGGACCAGGTGCTCGGAGCGCTCGGCGATTACACGGGAGTGCGATCCCGCATGCTGACGGAGCATTTCAGCGAGTACGAAGTGCGGGAAGGCGGCCAGGGCGACGGCACGGTCGTGCACTGGAAGCTGGCGGCCACCAGCAAGCGGGTGCGCGACTGCCTCTTCACCGTGACCACCCCCACCAGTGACCGCCTGGTCGAGAAGGACGCCAACTCCTCGATGGTCACCACGTGGACGGTCACCCCGGCTCCCGAGGGCGCGCGCGTCGACGTCACCACCACCTGGGACGGAGCGGGCGGCATCGGGGGCTTCTTCGAGCGGACCTTCGCGCCCAAGGGCCTCCGGCGCATCTACGACGCCCAGCTCGCCAAGCTGGACGCCGTCCTGGGCTCGTGACCACCACGCCGGCCGACGAGGTCTACCGGCGGCGCAGCGCCCGCGTCTTCCTGGTGGACGACACCGACCGCGTCCTGCTGTTCCGCTGGCCGAAGGTCGCGGGCGAGCCCGAGGCGGGCCACTGCTGGATCACTCCGGGCGGAGGCGTCGAGCAGGGCGAGAGCCTGCGCGTGGCAGCGGCCCGCGAGCTGCGCGAGGAGACCGGCCTGATCGTCTCCCCCGACGACCTCGGCCCCCAGGTCGCCACGGCCTCCGGCCACGCGGACCTCGGCTGGGCCCGTGGCCTGTTCCGGGACGACTTCTTCCTGCTCCGCACGCCCGCCCGCGATATCGACACCGCGGGGTTCACCCCCGTCGAGCGCGAGCACGTCAGCGCCCACCGCTGGTGGTCGCTCGGGGAACTGGCGAGCGCGCAAGAGCCGGTCTACCCGCTCATGCTCGCGGAACTCCTCACCGACCTCCTCGCGGGCCGCACGGTGACCGAGCCGGTCCGCCTCCCCTGGCACCACTGAGCGGCTTCAGGCCGGGTTCCGGGCGGGCGCGGCCTCCCAGGTGAAGCCGTCCGGGTCGGTGAACGGCTCGCCGCCGACGAGCACGAGCCCGTGCGAGCCGGTGCTCTCCTGGTCGACGCCGAGGTCCTTGGCGAGGGCGTGACGCGGGTAGAGCGCCAGCGTGACGGACGATGACGGGGTGTCGAACTCGGCGTACTTGCCGCCGAAGCTCTTGCCGACCGCCAGGCCGCGGGCGGCGTAGAGCCGCTTGCTCGCCTTGACGTCCGCGACGCCGAGCAGCAGCGCGATCTGGTCGAACTCCCGGGCGGCGGGCGCGGAGTCCTTCTTCTTCGAGGACGCGACCTTGCAGATCGTCCCGTCCGGGGCCTGGACGACGCCGCCGTAGCCCCAGAAGGACTTCGCGGCGGGCTTCAGCGTCGTGGCGCCGGCGTCGAGGGCGGCGCCGATGAGGGCGTCGACGTTGCCGGGCTGGGACGCGACGAGGGACAGCGCGAAGCCGCGGAAGCCGGCGGACGGCTCGTCCGAGGCCCGGACGTTCACGCGGTCGGCGATGCCGAAGGCCGCGTAGAAGGCCTCCGCGGCCGTGGCGTCGGAGACTTCCAGGGTGACGGATTCGAAGGAGTTCATGGTGCTTCTTTCTGGCTCGGTGGGTTCGTCTTCTGGTGGCGGCGGTCGCGTTCAGCGGTCCTGGATCAGCCCGAGGACGTTGCCGTCCGGGTCGGTGACGGTGGCGACCAGCCGCCCGGCGCCGACGTCGTGCGCGGCCTGCCTGACGGTCGCGCCGGCGGCGGTCAGGTCGGCGAGCTTCGCCTCGATGTCCGGCACGTGCCAGTAGGCCACCGGCGAGGTCATGCCCTGCGGTCCGCCGTCCGGGACCAGCCCGATGTGCTGGCCTCCGACCTCGAACCCGACGTAGTGGGACGAGTCGGTCTGCGGAGCCTCGCCGAGCAGGGCGGCGTACACCGCCCTGGCCTTCGCCAGGTCGCTCACGGGATGCAGCACCGTCCTGATCCCTCGGACGGGAGAGTCGCTCATGGTCGCTCCTGGAGTCGCGGGTCGTGTCGTTCAACTGCTCATAGCCTCCGTCCAGGGCCGCCCCCCGCACATCCGTGGCGACTACGGAGCCGGCTACGCATCGCCGTACGAACAGCGGGCGCGGAGTTAGCACGGAGGGCTTGCGGCAGAATGGTGCAGTGGTAGCGACAGTGGATATCTCGCCCCGGGAAGCCGAGGTGCTGGAGCTGGTCGGGGACCATCTCAGCAACGCCGAGATCGCGGCACGGCTCTTCATCTCCGTCCGCACCGCCGAGAGCCACGTCTCCGCCCTGCTGCGGAAGCTGGACGTCCCGGACCGGCGGGCGCTCGCCGCGCGGGCCGCGGCGGGCCGCCGCGCGGCCGACGCCTCGCAGCCGGTGCCCGTCCTGCCGGCCCCGCTGACCTCGTTCGTCGGGCGGGCGGGCGAGCGCGCCGAGCTGAACCAGCTGATCGAGAAGCACCGGCAGGTGACCGCGGTCGGGCCGGGAGGCGTGGGCAAGACCCGGCTCGCGCTGGCGGTGGCGGCGGACGCGGCCGGCGCGTTCGCGGACGGGGCCTGGTTCGTCGATCTGGTACCGGTCACCGACCCGGGGATGGTCGCGGACGCGGTCGCCGGCGCCCTCGGTCTCGGCGAGCAGCCCGGCCGCGGCATGGCCGAGTCGGTGGCCGCGGCGCTGGCCGACCGGCACGCCCTGCTCGTCCTGGACAACTGCGAGCAGGTGCGGGACGGCGTGGCGCTGTTCCTGGAGCGGCTGCTCGCGGCGTGTCCCCGGGTGACGGCGCTGACGACGAGCCGCGCCCGGCTGATGGTGCCGTTCGAGCGGGTGTACGCCGTTCCGCCGCTGTCGCTGTCCGACGACGGCGAGTCGGACGCGGTCGCGCTGTTCAAGGAACGGGCGACGGCGATCGGCTGGCCGCTGGACCCACCCCTGCACGAGCACATCCGCTCGATCTGCGAGCGGCTGGACGGCATGGCCCTGGCGATCGAGCTGGCCGCGGCCCGGTACCCGACGCTCGGGCTGGACGGTCTCACCGCGGCCCTGTCCCATCCGCTGCGGACGCTCGCGGGCGGCTCCCGCGCCGACGACCGGCACCGTTCGGTGCGGGCGGCGGTGGACTGGAGCCACGCGCTGCTGGAACCGGCCGACCGGGAGCTCCTGCGCCGGGTGTCGGTGTTCGTCGCGCCGTTCACCGCGACGGCGGCGGCGGAAGTGGCCGGGGCCGAGGAGGGCGTCGCCGCCGACGGGCTGGCACGCCTGGCGGAACAGAGCCTGCTGGTCGTGCGGGCGTCCGGGGGAGCGACCGAGTACCGGGCGCTGGAGACGATCCGCCAGTACGGGGTCGAGCGGCTTGCCGAGTCCGGCGAACTGGCGGCCACCCGCACCCGGCACCTTCGCTGGTGCCTGGCCAGAGCCGCCGACCTCGCCGCCGCCACGGGGGCCGACTGGCGGCCCCGCTTCGACGGTGCCGCCGACGACCTCCGCTCCGCCCTCGCCTGGGCGGCCGACCGGCCGGAACAGCGCGCGGACGCGCACGACCTCGCGCGGCGCCTGGCGGAACTCGCCTTCACCCGCAACCTGGTCGGCGAGTCCCAGCAGCGGTACGAGCAGGCCGCCGCGCTCGCCGGCGACCCGGCAGGCGCCGCGGCGATGCTCCGGCACGCCGCCGCCGTCGCCGGGTGCCGCATGCACGGCGACGACATGTACCGCCTCCACCGGGCCGCCGCGGACGCCGCCCGCCGGGCCGGCGACGCCGCCCGCGCCGCCGCCGACCTGGCGACCGCCGCGACCGCCGTGTACCGGTTCGCGGGCACGTTCGTCCGGACGCCGTCCCCGGACGAGACGCGCGCACTGATCCGCGAGGCGCGCGATCAGGCCGGCGACGACCCCGCCGCGCGCGCGGCCGTCGCGCTGGCCGAGGCGGCGTCGGTCGCCGACGCGTTCGGCGCCGACCAGGACCCGCACGACGAGGCCGTGGCGGAGACGCTCGCGCGCGCCGGGAACGCGGTCGAACTCGCGCACCGCACCGGCGTCCCGTCCGCCGAGTCCGCCGCGCTCGACGCGCTCGCCGCCGTCCAGAGCTGGGTCGGCGACGCGTTCGCCACCGCCGCCACGGCCCGCCGCCGCGTCACGCTCCTGTCGTCCGCGCGGACCTCGCCCGCCGTCACCCACGAGCTCGTCCAGGCCCTCGGCGAGGCCGCCCAGACCGGCATCGGCGTCGGGGACCTGCCCGACGCCCGGCGCTGGGCGGGGCGGCTCGCCGACCACCCGTCGCTGGCCGAGGTCGGGCACCGCGCGACGAGCTGGCAGCTGGTCGCCGGCGCGCTGGCGGGCGACGCCGGGAGCGTGCTCACCGGCGCCGTCAGGTTCCTGGACGCGTGGCGGCGCAGCGGCAGCCCCGTCTGGCCGGACCTCGAACCGGCGGTGGCCGCCGTCGCGATGATCCACGGCCTGCGCGGCGACCGGGACGCCCGGCACGAATGGGCCACGATCCTGGAGCGGTTCGGCACGTCACCGAACCGCGTCCACGGCTACGGCGCGGTCTTCGACGCGATGCTGCTGCTCCATGACGGGCGGGCGGCGGAAGCGCTGGAGCGGCTGGCCCCCGAACCCGGCGAGGTGTGGAGGTGGGTCACCTGGATCTGGCTCCACTGGTACGTGGCCCTGCGCGCGGAGGCGACCGTCCTCGCGGGAGGCCACGACGCCCGCGACCGCCTGGCCGGCGCGCGGAAGCTCACCGCCGGCGACCCGGTCGCCGGTGCCATGGTGGAACGCGCCGAGGCACTGCTCGACGGTGACCCTGAGCGCCTGCTCGCCACGGCGGACGCGTTCGACGCCGCGGGCTGCCACTACCAGTCGGCGCGCACCCTGCTGCTCGCGGGCGGCTCCCACGCCGCCCGCGGAGCGACCGCCCTCAAGGCCCTCGGCCTCGCCCCCATGACCGTCCGGTAGCCGGACGGAACGGAACGGCGGCCGCTCGCGCGGCGCGGTGCCTCAGTCGCGGGCCAGGCGCTCCAGCCGCTTGGCCGCGGTGGCTTCGTGGGCCGGCATGAGGTCGGCCTGCGAGATGGTGACGACGTGCGGCGCCACCGTGCGGACTCCCTCGTCGGTGTCGATCCGCTGCCAGGTCACCGTCTTCAGGAAGGACGCGACGGACAGGCCGCCGGTGTAGCGCCCGGCGCCCGCGGTGGGGAGCACGTGGTTCGTGCCGATCACCTTGTCGCTGAACGCGACGGTCGCGCGCCGCCCGACGAACAGCGAACCGTAGTTGCGAAGGTTCTTCAGGTACCAGTCGTCGCGATCGGTGTGCACCTCCAGGTGCTCGGCCGCGAGGAGGTCGCTCAGCCGGACGGCGTCCTCGTGGTCGGCGGCGAGCAGCACGAAGCCGTAGTCCCGCCAGGCCGCCCCCGGGACCTCCGCCCCCGCGACCTTCGCGAGGTCGTCGAGCTGGCGGTCGATCTCGGCGATGACCGCGTCCGCCATGGCGCGGCTGACGGTGATCAGCGCGGCGGGCGAGGTCGGGCCGTGCTCGGCCTGGCCGAGCAGGTCCGCGGCGACCAGCTCGGGGTCGGCCGAGTCGTCGGCGATCACCGCCACCTCGGACGGTCCGGCGATCATGTCGATGCCGACCTGGCCGTACAGCTGCCGCTTGGCCTCGGCGACGAAGGCGTTGCCGGGGCCGACGAGCTTGTCCACCGGGCCGGCGCCGTCGAGCAGCCCGAACGCCATCGCCGCGACGGCCTGGACGCCGCCGAGGCAGTAGACGGCGTCCACTCCGGACGCGATGAGGCTGTACAGCGTCGGCGCGTGCACGCCGCGGCCGGCGCGCGGCGGGGTGCACGCGACGACCCGGTCCACTCCGGCGACCTTGGGCACCTTCACGGTCATGAACGGGCTGGCGAGCATCGGCACCCGCCCGGCGGGCGCGTAGGCGCCGACGTGGGCGAGCGGGATCTGCCGCTGCCCGAGGACCACCCCGGGCAGCGTCTCGGCCTCGAAGTCGGTGAGGGTGGCGAGCTGGCGGGCGGCGAAGCCGGCGACCTGCTCGATGCCGAAGTCGATGCTCTCGCGCAGCTTCGGGTCGAGGCCGGCGGTCGCCTGCGCCTCGTCGGCGGTGACCTTGAACGACGCGGGGTCCCAGTCGTCCAGTTCGCGGGAGTACCGGCGGACGGCGTCCATGCCGTCCCTCTCGATCGTCGACAGCATCTCGCTCACCCGGTCGCGGACCTGCGGGTCGACGGCGCTGGAGGCGATCTTCAGCGGCTTCTTGATCAGGGTCACGTCGCCGGCGGGAACACGCACGGTGGAACTCCTTAAACGAGAGGTTCGGAGAGGAGGCGGCGGGCGGCCCCGCCTCGTCAGGGGCCCAGGCGGTCACGGAGGCGCACGTCCGCCACGCGGAGCCGGGGCGGGCTGAGGGGCCAGGCCGGCCCTGTGGGCCGGGCGCGAGGCGAGCACGGTGGCGCCGAGCCGAGCGCGGCCGCCGCACGCGACTGCTCGGATGCCGCGAGGTTAGCCGACCGACTTCGTGAAGGGGTAGCCTTTCTTTCCTTAGGAAGCGGAAGGCTGTTCCTTAATGACGCTGATCCAGTTGCTGTACTTCGTCTCCGCGGTGGAGGCCGGCTCGTTCTCCGCCGCGGCCGAGCGGCTGCGGCTGGCGACCCCGTCGGTCTCGGAGCAGATCCGGCGGCTGGAGCGGCATGTGGGCACGGCCCTGTTCGAGCGCGGGCGCGTGCTGCAGCTCACCGACGCCGGCCGGGCGCTGCTTCCCCAGGCCCGCGCGACCCTGCGGGCGGCCGAGGAGGCCGAGCGGGCGGTGGCCGACGTCCGTGGCCTCACAGGCGGGCTCGCGAACTTCGGCCTGTTCCGCAACGCGGACTACTACCTGGTCGGCCCCCTCGTCGAGACCTTCCTGCGGGAGCATCCGCGGGTGCGCCTCCGGCTCCCGGGGCAGAACAGCGCCGAGGTCGCCGACGCCGTCCGCGCCGGACGCCTGGAGGCGGGCCTGGTCGTCCTGCCGGTCGACGACGAGAGCCTGGCCGTCACCTCGATCATGAGGGACGAGGTGCGCTACGTCAGCGCCGATC
The DNA here is from genome assembly GCF_040649435.1 of Actinomadura sp. NPDC048955. Classification (NCBI taxonomy): domain Bacteria; kingdom Bacillati; phylum Actinomycetota; class Actinomycetes; order Streptosporangiales; family Thermomonosporaceae; genus Actinomadura; species Actinomadura sp. NPDC048955. The sequence continues at coordinate 190,699 of NZ_JBEZJI010000006.1, read as the reverse complement.
CGCGGCGGACCCGCGGGCCGGTGCCGCTGGAACGGCTGGCCCGGGGGAGGCTGATCCTCTACGACGCGGCATGGGCCGGCGTGGACCCGACCCGGCGGCAGCTGGCGACGCGGATGCAGGCTCGCGGCCTGACGGTGGCTCCGTACGTCGAGGTCGAACGGGTGGAGGGGGCGCTCGAGCTCGTCCGGCGGGGGCTCGGCGACACCATCGTGGCGAGCACCGTGCTGCGCACGCGCGGGGCCGGCCTCCACAGCGCCTCCCTGGAGGAACCGCTGCACGACGAGATCGCGGTGATCCAGCGGCGCGGCGCGCGCCTGTCGGCGGCGACCGACGAGTTCATCCGGCTCGCCCGCGCCCATCTGCACCGTCTCGCGCAGGACGACCCGCACGCCCGGATCCTCGGCCCGCGGAACTGACCGCAGGAGCGGCAGCCCTTACGCCACAGGGCTTTTCGAAGGCGCACAGGAAAACCCTGTGGAAGGCAGAGGATCATTCGGCGTTGTCCTTCGGATCCGGCGGCTCGTAGATTTCGCGCCAAGCCACTCGATGTGGGCCGGCGCACACGCCGGCCCTCCCGCCGGTTCGGCGTCCCGCCGGCGGCGACCGGGCTGGCCCGGCGCGCCCGCCGCCCCGTCGACGGCGGCGGACGTCGGTCCGCGCGCCAGGACCGAAGGAAAGGTCGGTGAGATCACAGATGGCGGACCCGCTACTCCAGGCCCGCGGCATCGGCAAGAGCTACGGGCACGTCGAGGTGCTCCGGGGAGTCGACTTCACCGTCGCACGCGGCGAGGTGACGGCCCTGATCGGGGACAACGGAGCCGGCAAGAGCACCCTGGTCAAGATCCTTTCGGGCGCGCTCGGCCCGGACGCGGGCGAGATCCTGCTGGACGGCGAGCGGGTCTCCTTCGGCTCGCCGGAGAGCGCCCATGACATGGGCATCGAGACCGTCTACCAGGACCTCGCCCTCGCCCCGGAACTCGGCTCCGCGGAGAACGTCTTCGCCGGGCGGGAGCTGCTCAAGCCCGGGCTCCTCGGACGTCTCGGCGTCCTCGACCGCAAGACCATGCGGGACCGGGCCCGGAAGGCGTTCGTCGACATGGGCACCGACGTCAAGGACATCGAGGCCCCGGTCGCCGCGCTGTCGGGCGGCCAGCGGCAGAGCGTCGCCATCTGCCGGTCGGTCATGTGGGCCGACAAGGTGATCTTCATGGACGAGCCGACCGCGGCCCTCGGCGTCCGGCAGACCGGCAAGGTCCTGGAGCTGATCCGGCGGGTCGCGGACAAGGGCATCGCGGTCGTGCTGATCAGCCACAACATGCCCGAGGTGCTGCAGGTCGCCGACAGCGTGCAGGTGCTGCGGCTCGGCCGCCGCGTCGCCGAGTACCGGGCGGCGGAGGCGACCGTGGAACAGCTGGTCGGCGCGATGACCGGCGCTCTGGAAGGGAAGGCCGCATGACCGAGACCCCCGCATCGGCCACCTCGGCGAAGGTCGCGGACGAGGCGAACGCGGCGGCCGCCGGAGGGCCGGACGACGCGAGCGGCACCCTGAAGATCGCCTACCGGTCCCCGCTGCGCAAGTTCCTGTCCACCTCGCCGGCCTACATGGGCCTGGTGCTGGCGCTGCTCGTCCTGCTGTTCTCGGTGCTGCGTCCGGAGGCGTTCCCCACCACCGCGACCGGCCGCAACATCTCGCTGGACATCTCGGTGCTGCTGGTCATGGCCGTCGGCATGACGTACGTCATGGTGGCGGGCGGCTTCGACCTGTCGATCGGGTCGGTGCTGGTGTTCTCCGGCGTGGTGATGGCGAAGACGATGTCCGCGATCGGCGGCGACGGCGCGGCCGTCGTGGTCGCGGGCATGGCGGCGTCGGTTCTCGCCGGCATCGCCTGGGGCGTGCTGAACGGCGTGTGCATCGCGCTGCTGAAGGTCCCCGCGCTGATCACCACGCTCGGCACCATGGGCGCGGCCCTCGGCGCGTCCCAGATCATGACGGGCGGCAACGACGTCACCACCGTGCCGGACGCGCTGCTGAAGATCACCACGTCCCGGCCGCTCGGCTTCAGCTGGCTGGTCTACGTCGCCGCGGTCGTCGCGCTGGTCGGCGGCCTGATCCTCGCCTTCACCCGGTTCGGCCGCCACACCTACCTCGTCGGCTCCAACGAGGAGTCGGCCCGCCGCGCCGGCATCAACGTGAACCGGCACCTGATCAAGCTGTACGCCGTCAGCGGCGGCCTCGCCGGGGTCGCGGGCGCGATGTCGCTCACCCGCTTCGCCACCACCACGATCTCCGGCCACGCCACCGACGCGCTCCAGGTCATCACCGGGGTCGTGCTCGGCGGGACGAGCCTGTTCGGCGGGATCGGCACCATCCTCGGCACCGTCGTCGGCATCTTCATCCCCGCCGTCCTGCAGAACGGCTTCGTCGTCACCCACGTCCAGCCCTACTGGCAGCAGGTCGTCATCGGCTTCGTGCTGATCGCGGCCGTCTACGTCGATCACCTCAAGCGCGCCCGGCGCGATCGCAGCTAGGAGACCTGATGAGATACAGCACCGCGATGCGGCTGTCCGCCGCGGCCGGCGTGGCCGCCCTGGCCCTCACCGCCTGCGGCTCCGGGTCGGGCTCGGACGCCGGTCAGAAACGGATCGTCTACGTCCCGGCCGTGACCGGCATCCCCTTCTACAACACCGTCGCGTGCGGGGCGCAGGAGAAGGCGAAGGAGCTCGGCGTCAAGCTGGACGTGCAGGGGCCGCCGGAGTTCGACCCCGCGAAGCAGTCGGCGATCGTCAACGCGCTGGTGGCCGACAAGCCGGACGCGATCATGATCTCGGTGGCCGATTCCAAGGCGCTGATCCCGCCGCTGAAGCTCGCCAAGGCCGCCGGCATCAAGATCATCGGCGTGGACGGCGACGTGGACGACCGCTCGATCATGACCACCAACATCATCTCGAACAACATCAAGGGCGGCGCGCTCGCCGCGGACGAGATGGCCAAGGCCACCGGCGGCAAGGGCGAGATCATGGGGTTGAACAACGACCCCGGCAACCCGCTCGGCGAGGCGCGCGCCAAGGGGTTCACCGACCAGTTGAAGAAGTACCCGGGGATGAAGTACCTCGGCACCCAGTACAGCAAGAACGAGACCGCCAAGGCGTCCTCGATCGCCTCCAGCGCCAGCTCGTCGAACCCGAGGCTCACCGGCATCTACGCCATGTCGACCACCAACTCGGAGGGCGCCGTCACCGGCCTGCGTGAATCGGGCCGGACGGGGAAGGTCAAGCTGATCGGCTTCGACATCTCCGGCCCCATCGAGACGGCGCTGAACGGCAAGCAGATGGACGGCACCATCGTCCAGCACCCCTACCAGGAGGGCCAGATCGGCGTGCAGTCGGCGCTGGACGCGGTGGCGGGCAAGCCGGTGCCGCGCGACCAGAACTCCGACCTCGTCTTCGCGACGCCGGCGAACCTGTCCACGCCGGAAGTCCAGAAGTACGTGTACAAGAAAGAGTGCGGCAAGTGACGGAGACCAACGAGCCGGGAGAGCCGCGCGACGGGGGCGAGCGGGCCCCGCGGTCCGCGCCGCAGGTGTCGTCCACCGGACGTGTCATGCCGGCGGACTTCTCGATCGCCCTTTCGGAGGGCCGCGGCGCGACGCTCCCCGACGGCGACTACAGCCGGCGGAAGCAGTCGCTGCGCGGGTTCGAGGACCACTACACCGACATCGTCGACTACATCGTCCGGATCACCCACCGCATCTGGGAAGACCAGGACATCGGCTACATCTACGACACCTACGCGCCGGGCTGCCGCGTCTTCGACGACAGCGGCCCGCGGCACGGGATCGAGGAGATGGTCGCTGGAACGATCCAGGCGATCGCCGCCTTCCCGAACATGCGGCACTACGCCGACGAGGTCATCTGGGCGGGCGACGACGAGCAGGGTTTCGTCACGTCCCACCGCGCCCTGAACATCGGCGACCACACCGGCCACTGGCGGTGGGGCCCGCCGACCCATCGCCGCGTCAACACCTGGGTGATCGCCAACTGCGTCATCGGGGACAACGAGATCTACGAGGAGTGGGTCCTCTACAACACCGCGGCCAAGCTGCAGCAACTCGGCCTCGACGTGGCGGCCTGCGCCCGCGAGTTCGGGAACGCCGGTGCGCTGCGGCCGTACACCGAACGCGAGCAGACCGAGGTGGAGCGGCTGCAGGGCGGGCGCAAGCCCGTCGCCGTCGCCGAACCCGACACCTCCAGACCGTTCGACGTGGAGGAGTGGGTCCGCGCCCTCTTCCACAACACCTACAACCGCCGCGACCTCAGCACCGTCGACCGGTTCTACGCGCCGAACGTCCGCTGGTACGGCGCCACCAACCGGCAGGGCTACGGCAGGGCGCAGGTGAGGGCGATGGCCCGCGCCCTTCTGGCGACGTTCCCGGACCTCGGCGTCCACGTCGACGAGGTCTACTGGATGGGCAACCCGGACGAGGGCTACCGGGTCAGCGTGCGCTGGGGCGGCGCGGGCACCCACAAGGGCTACTCGCTGTACGGCGCCCCGACGGGCCGCCAGGTTCACATCTGGGGCATGTCGCAGCTCTACGTCCGGCACGGTGAGATCGTCGAGGAGTGGGCGCTGTTCAACGAGTTCGATGTGATGGCGCAACTGCTCCGTGACGAGCCGGCCGCGCTGCTCTGACCGGACGACAGGGGGAGCTGGAGATGGCACCGATGGCGACCCGGGTGACGTGCGTGCAGTTCGCGCCCGTCCTCGGCGACCCGGCCGGCAACATCCGGCGCGCCCGCTCGGCGATCCGCGCCGCCGTCGCGAACGGCGCGCGGATCGTCGTGCTGCCCGAACTCACGACCTCGGGCTACCTGTTCGCGAGCGCGGAGGAGGCCCGGCGGGCGTCCATCGGCGCGGACGACACGCGGCTGGCGGAGTGGTCCGGCGAAGCGGCGCGCGGCGACGCCGTGGTCGTCGCCGGGTTCTGCGAGAAGGCCGCGGACGGCCGGGTCCACAACAGCGCGGTGGTGCTGGACGGAACCGGGGTGCGCGCCGTCTACCGAAAGGTCCACCTGTGGGACCGCGAGAAGACGCTGTTCACGGCCGGCCGAGCGGAACCGCCCGTGCTCGACACCCCGTACGGCCGGATCGGCGTGCTGGTCTGCTACGACCTGGAGTTCCCCGAGATGCCCCGTGCCCTGGCGCTGCGGGGAGCCGACCTGATCGCGGTGCCGACGAACTGGCCGGTGGTGCCCCGCCCGGAGGGCGAGCGTCCGCCCGAGGTGGTGGCCGCGATGGCCGCCGCCCGCGCCAGCCGCGTCTTCGTCGCCTGCTGCGACCGCTCCGGGCTCGAACGCGGGGAGCGGTGGACGCGGGGCACCGTCCTCGTCGACCCGGACGGCTGGATCCGGGCGAGCACCGGAACGGAGGACGGCCATGCGACGGCCGACCTCGACCTCGTCGCGGCGCGCGGCAAGCGGCTGACCGACCTGGCCGACGTCATCGCCGACCGGCGGCCCGAGCTGTACGGGGAACTCGTGCGGACCGGCCGCACGGCGCCCGGCGGCACCGAGGTCAGCTGACGCCGGGACGGCGCCGGGCCGTCCCTCCCGTCGCCGGGTAGACGCGCTGCGCCGGGTCGGTGATCCCGGCCAGCAGGGTGCTCCGCGCGCGCCGCGCCAGTTCCCGCGCGCCCGGCGACAGCACCGACGACGTGCGCTGGATGAAGGCGATGGTGTCGTACAGGGGTTCGGCGAACGACACGGTCCCGACCTCGGGCGGGCAGAACGGGCTGTCGGCGACGGCCCGGGAGATGATCGTGTCGCCGACGCCCCGGGCGACCAGGGCGAGCGCCGCCTCGACGTGCTCCACCTCGATGATCGGCTCGATCCGCAGGCCCTCGAGCTGGGCCCGTTCGGCGATCTGGCGCCGGGTCGGGTCGGACCACCCGTACCGGGCGTCGTACATGACCAGGTCGGCCTCCGCCATGCGGTGGATCGTCATGGTCGCCGCGAGCCGTTCGGGGTCGGCGCTGGCGTAGAAGACCTCGTCCCGGATGAGCGGCGTCACCCGCAGCCCGGCGTCCTCCACCGGCAGCACGACCAGGCCGGCCTCCAGCTCTCCCTTGGAGACGGCCGCGGCGACCTCGCTGGAGTTCTGCCCGACGAGCCGGAGCCGGACGTTCGGGAACGCCTCGTGGAACTGCTGGGCGAGGTCGGGCAGCAGGTAGTAGGAGGCGTTGCGCAGCAGGCCGAAGGTCACGGCGCCGCCGTCCAGGGAGCCGATGGACCGCAGGGCCGCGCGCCCCTCGTCCACCGAGGAGACGGCCTGCTCGGCGAACGGCAGCAGCTCCGCGCCGGCCGAGGTCAGGACGAGCCGGCGGCCGCCCCGGATGAACAGCGCCAGCCCGGCCTCCTCCTCCATCCGGCGGATGAGCTCCGACACCGACGCCTGCGCCATCTTCAGCTCCGCCGCGGCGGCGGTGAAGGATCCCGTCCGGACGGTGAGCAGGAACGCGCGCAGCTGATTCAGGGTCACAGGGGAACCCTATGGCAAATGTGGGATAAGTCGGTCTAGTCCTGTTTCTCTGCGCTCCCTAGCCTGTCCATGGGACGCATCCCCCGCCGGGCGCCCGCGGACGAGTCCCTCCCGTCTCATATCCCCTCCGCCCGAAGGACGAAATGATCACCTTTCTGAAGGAGGCGGTCGCCTCCGAGCAGATCGCCGCCGACAACGGCCGCGTCGCGCAGACGGTCCGCGGCATCCTCGACGACGTCCGCGCCCGCGGCGACGCGGCGGTCCGCGACCACTCCGCCCGCTTCGACGACTGGACCCCCGCCGCCTTCCGGCTGACCGCGGGCCAGATCGACGAGATCGTCGCCCGGGTGCCCAGGCAGGTCATCGAGGACATCGAGTGGGTCCAGGCGCAGGTCCGGGCCTTCGCGGAACGCCAGCGCGCCTCCATCACCGACTTCGAGGTGGAGACCCTGCCCGGGGTGCGCCTCGGCCAGCGCAACCTGCCGGTCCGCGCGGTCGGCGCCTACGTGCCCGGCGGGCGCTACCCGCTCACCGCGTCCGCGCACATGACGATCGTGACCGCGAAGGTCGCCGGGGTCTCGCGGGTGGCGGCCTGCACACCGCCGATCCGCGGTGAGGTGCCCGCCGCCACCGTCGCCGCGATGCACCTCGCCGGGGCGGACGAGATCCACCTGCTCGGCGGCGTCCAGGCGATGGCGGCGCTGGCGATCGGCACCGAGTCGATGGAGCGCGTGGACATGATCGCCGGACCGGGCAACGCCTACGTCGCCGAGGCCAAGCGGCAGCTGTTCGGCGAGGTCGGCATCGACCTGTTCGCCGGGCCCACCGAGATCCTCGTGATCGCCGACGACGCCGCGGACCCGTTCGTGGTGGCCGTGGACCTGCTGAGCCAGGCCGAGCACGGCCCCGACTCGCCGGCGGTGCTGGTCACCACCAGCGAGCAGGTGGCGCGCAGGGCGATGGCGCACGTGGAACGGCTTCTCGGCGACATGCCGACCCGCGACTTCGCCGCCCCGGCCTGGCGCGACCACGGGCAGGTCCTCGTCGTGGACGACCTGGACGAGGCCTTCGCCGTCGCCGACACCTTCGCCTCCGAGCACGTCCAGGTCCTCACCCGCGAACCGCGGCAGGCCCTGGAGAAGATGCACGACTACGGCGCGCTCTTCCTCGGTGAGGGCACCTGCGTGTCGTACGGGGACAAGGTGATCGGCACCAACCACGTGCTGCCCACCCGGGGCAGCGCCCGGTTCACCGGCGGCCTGTGGGTCGGCAAGTACCTCAAGACCGTCACCTACCAGGAGGTGACCGACCCGGAGTCCAGCGCGATGCTCGGCGAGGTGTGCGGCCGCGCCGCCCGGGTGGAGCTGTTCGAGGGGCATGCCCGCTCCGGCGACGTCCGCGCCGCGAAGTACCGGGGCGGAGCACTGCCGTGGAGCGACCACGCCTTCACGGGGGTGCGCGCCGATGCCTGACCTGCCGGGCGATGTGCTCGACGGCGTGCGCGGCCGGACGGCGGTGGTCACCGGTGCCGGGAACGGCCTCGGCCGCGCCATCGCCCTCGCCCTCGGGGACGCCGGGGTACGGGTGGTCGCCACGGGGCGCACGCGGGCGAACCTGGAGGAGACGGCCAGGCTGCTGACCGCCCGGGGCGCCGGCGCCCGCGTCGTCGAGGCCGACGTCGCCGATGCCGGCTCGGTGGCGGCCCTGGCGTCGGCGGTCGCCGGCGAGGCCGTGTCCATCGTGGTCAACTGCGCGGGCGTCGCCGGACCGGTCAGGCCGCTCACCGAGATCGAGCCGGACGAGTGGGACGCGGTGTTCGCCGCCAACGTGCGCGGCACCTACCTCGTCTGCCGCGCGCTGATCCCCCTCCTCCTCGCGCGCGGCTCCGGCGACATCATCAACATCGCGTCCGTGAGCGGCAAGCGCCCGCTGGCGATGCGCACCCCCTACACCGCCTCGAAGATGGCCGTGATCGGCCTCACCACCACCCTCGGCGCGGAGGTCGGCCCGCTCGGGATCCGGGTCAACTCGCTGTCACCCGGCCCCGTCCGCGGCCCCCGCATGGAGCGCAACTTCCGGCTGGAGGCCGCCCGCCTCGGCATCACCGAACAGGAGGCCGAGACGGCGTTCGCCTCCCGCGCCGCTCTCGGCCGCCTCATCGAAGAGGACGAGGTCGGACGCGCCGTGGTGGCGATGCTGATGATGTCGGGGCTGCACTGCGCCGACATCGACCTGTCGGCCGGCATGGTCGCGCGATGAGCGCCGCCCCGGGCCCGGACCCGCTGGTGCTCCTGCCCGGCATGCTCGGCGACGCCACGGTCTGGGACGGCGTGGTCGCGGTGCTCGGACCGGAGACGGACGTCCTGTGCCCGCGCATCGACCTCGACGACTCGATCGCCGGTCTCGCCTCAAGGGTGCTCGACGGGGCACCCGCGCGGTTCGCGCTGGCGGGCCATTCGCTCGGCGGCATCGTCGCCATGGAGATCGTGCGGCGCGCCCCCGCCCGGATCACCCGGCTCGCGCTGCTCAACACCAGCGCCGGCGCCGGCTCGCCCACCCAGCGCGCCGGATGGGCGCGGCTCGCCGAACGGGTCGGACGAGGCGAGTTCGCGGCGGTCGCCGCCGAGTCGGCGCGGGCGACGCTGCCCGCCGTCCGCCGCGCCGACCCCGACCTGGTCTCCCGCAACGAGCGCATGGCCGGCACCGTGGGGCCGGACGGCCTGCTGCGGCAGCTCCGCGCGCAGGAGTCGCGGATCGACCTCCACCCCTCGCTGGCCGCGATCGACGTCCCGGTCCTGGTGCTGAGCGGTGAGCTGGACGAGGTGAGCCCGCCCGCCCTGCAGCGGGCCCTCGCGGAGCCGATCCGGACGGCGCGTCACGAGGTCGTCCCGGACTGCGGGCACATGTCCCCTCTGGAACGTCCCGCCGAGGTCGCCGCCCGGCTCCGGCGGTGGCTCGCGAGGTGACCGCGGCGGCCCGTTCAGCCGCCCGCGTGCGAGGTGCGCAGGACGGGCTCGACGGGGTGGACGACGCGTCGCGGCCCGCCGTCGTCCCCCGCGATCCTCTCCAGGAGCCGGTCCACGGCACTGCGCAGCATGTCCTCGAACGGCACGCGGATCGTGGTCAGCCCGACCAGCGGCCACGCCGCCTGCTCCAGGTCGTCGAAGCCCACCAGGGCGAGATCGTCCGGCACCCGCAGCCCGAGCTCGTGCGCGCCGTTCATCGCACCCAGGGCGATCGTGTCGTTCGCGCAGAACAGCGCACGCGGGAGCCGGCGCTCCGCGACCATGGCCGCCACCGCCGAACGCCCGTGCCCGAAGTCGAACCCCCCGTGCCGGATCCAGGCCGGGTCGGGGTCGATCCCGGCGTCCGCCAGCGCGGACCGGTAGCCGTCCTCCCGCTCGCGCGCCGTGCTCGCCGTGCGCGGTCCGAGCAGCGCGCCGACCTCGCGGTGCCCGGCCTCCAGCAGGATCCGGGTGCCGAGCCGGGCGCCGAGCCGGTCGTCGGCGACGCAGGCGTCGAGCGGAACGTCCTCGGCGTAGCGGTGCAGCAGCACCGCCGGCACCCCGCGCTCGCGCAGGACGCCCGGGAGCCGCGAGTCCCGTGACGCGGTGGAGACGATCACGCCGTCCACCGTGCCGCCGAGCACATGCGACTCGATGTCCTCCGGATCCCCGTGCTCGGCGATCAGGGAGAGCCGGTAACGACGCCGGTCCAGCTCGTCGCACAGCCGCCCGACCAGGAGCGACCACAGCGGGTTGTCGAGATCGACCACCATCGCGACGCGGCGGCTGCTCCGGGTGACCAGATCGCGTGCCCGGTCGCTCGGGACGTAGCGCAGCCGCGCCGCCGCCTCCCGGACGCGCCGCGCGGTCTCGGGCGGGATGCCCGGGTGGCCGCGCAGCGCCCGCGACACGGTGGACTGCGACACTCCGGCGGCGCGCGCCACGTCCAGGCTCGTCACTCGCATCCGTCCGCCCCTCCGCCACCCGCCGGGTCAGTATCCGCCGGACGGCGCCGTGGTCACCGCCGTCCCCCGCACGGCCGCGACGGCATCCGCGGCGGCCCGCCGCAGGATCGCCATGTCGCCGCCCGGTGTCACGAAATCGTAGCCCTGCCCGGTGAGCCGCAGCGCGGCCTCGGTGCCGAGCGCGAAGGCCCCCGCGATCCGGCCCGCCGCGTGCGCGGCCTCGGCGATCCGGGCGAGGGCCGCCTCGACCTCGGGCGGCGGGACGGCCAGGCCGGGCTCGGCGCCCAGCGCGAGGGCGAGGTCGTTCGGGCCGACGAAGACACCGTCCAGCCCCGGCGTCGACGCGATCTCCTCCACCGCGTCCAGGGCGGCCCGCGACTCGATCATCGCCCAGGTCAGGATCTGCGCGTCGGCCCGTTCGACGTATCCGGGGACCTGCGCGAGGTTCGCACGGGCCGGCCCGTAGCTGCGCACGCCCGTCGGCGGGTACCTGCACATGGCGACGAACCGCGCCGCCTGGACGGGGTCGTCCACGGCCGGGCAGATGATCCCGTACGCGCCGGCGTCCAGCAGCTTGCCGATCACGGCCGCGTCGAGCGCCGGGGTCCGCGCCAGGGGGACGGCGGGCCCCGCGGACACGGCCTGGAGCAGGCGGACGGCGCCGTCCAGCCCGAACATGCCGTGCTGGAGGTCCACGGTCACCGAGTCGAACCCGGCGTGCGAGAGGGTCTCGGCGAGATAGGCGCTGTCGGCCGACACCCACGCGTTGACCACGGTCTCGCCCGCGCCGAACAGCTCCTTGAGCCGGTTGTCGCGCATGTGCTCCGCCTCTCCGTGAAACTTGTGCATACGTTAGCACGCTGTTGACAACGTACTTTCTCGCTGCGATCGTGAATCGCAACGCATACGTTTGCATGAAGGGATCAAGGCCATGCCCCCCGAGGTGTCCGCCGCCGAACTCGCCTCCCGGACGATCCTGCGCAAGGACCTCACCGCCGATACCGCCGCCTTCATCGACACGAGGATTCCCGGCTCCGAAAACAAGATCAACTATCCGATGATCGGGCCGGGGGTCTCCGAGAACGCCGAGCAGGCCGTCCCGGTCACCGCGCCGCACGGCTTCAACCTGGGGGCGGCGGCGATGCCGGCCGGCGTCACCAACAACCTCCACCTCCACTTCACCGCCGAGGTCTTCGTCTGCATGGCCGGCGAATGGCGGTTCCGCTGGGGCGTCCACGGCGACGACGGCGAGGCGACCGTCCGACCCGGCGACGTCATCTCGATCCCGACCTGGGTGTTCAGGGGCTTCACCAGCGTGGGCACGGACGACGCGTTCCTGTTCACCGCCCTCGGACGCGACCGCTCCGGCGGCCTGATCTGGGCGCCGTCCGTCCTGGAGAAGGCGGCCGAGCACGGCCTGCACCTCACCTCGGACAATCGCCTCATCGAGACCGAACCCGGCGAGTACCCCCGCGGGGTGGAGTTGAAGCGCCCGTTGACCGACGCCCAACTCGCCACGCTCCGCAGGATCGGCGTCGAGGAGATGCGCGCCCGCCTGGCCCGCCCGTCCGACCTGTGCTGGTCGACGGCCCCGTTCCTCGACTCCGCGCTCGAGACCGGCGGCGCCGAACTGGCCGCCGTCGTGGGCTACGGGATCACCGAGGACCGCGACCAGCATCCGCGCCTCGCCGACCCCCACGGCTTCAGCCTCGCGCGCCTGCGCGCGGCCACCGGACGCGGCATGTCGACCCACGCGGTGGACGAGTCCCAGGTGCTGATCGTCACCGGCGGCCGCTGGCGGATCACCCTGAACCGGGAGAACCCGGTCTCCACGGAGCTCGGCCCCTACGACACCCTGTCGGTCCCGGTGGGAGCCTGGCGGCGCTTCGAGAGCCTCGGCCCCGAGCAGGGCGAGATGGTCGTCATCACCGGCGGCGAGGGCCGGACCCGCGTCCACTGGGATCCCGCCGTCACCGCCCTGGCCGAGCAGCAGGGCACCGTGATCGACCCGAACGGCTACACCGCCGCAGCCGACCTCCTCCACGCCTGACCAGGCCCCGCACGTGCTTCCACGGGTCTCGGGAGCCTGCTGTAAACCCTGTACGAACAACGTGCGCATGCACGAGGCCGTCGCCACCGATGGAAGCCGCGTCAGCCTCGGCGGCCGCAACAACGAACCCCAGGTGATCGAGGACATCCTCGCGTTCTACGAGGCTCGTCATGGCGAACCGGCCCTGGTCCTGTTCTTCTCCGACGGCGGCGTGGCCAAGAACGCGCAGATCGCCCGCCTCCTGCGCGAGGCGTCGAACCGGCCGGTCTTCTGGCAGTTCATCGGTCTCGGCCACGGCCGGTACGGCATTCTCGAAAAGCTCGACACCCTGGACGGACGTCTCATCGACAACGCCGGCTTCTTCGCGGTGGACGACACAGCCAACATCACCGACACAGAGCTCTACCAGCGCATCTTCTCCGAGTTCCCCAGCTGGCTGAAAATCAGCGAAGGCTCACGGACTACCGCTGGGCTCGAACTGAAGAAGCCGGGCTCCGCGAGGGCCTCTCAGGAACCGCCCTTGCGCCGCTTGCGGCGTGAGGTTCTCTTCGGCTGGACGCGCTCGACCGGACGCCGCGAAGGCGGTGCTGGAGGCCGGTCGGTCAGCATTCTTTGCTGTACCTGGCTGCCGAGCTTGCTCATGTGTTCGGCGAAACGCTCGGGGGTCAGCGACTTCAGATAGCCAGTGATCTGGAAGACGCTCTGGCCTTCTGGATCGACGGGGCCGAGCCGCCGGTACAGCGCCGCTGCGGCCTCCAGAGCCGGTATCGCCTCGCTGCGACGTCCGAACCTGCCCAGTTCCAGCCCCATCGGCATGAGGCTGCGAGCGAGAGTCCGGCGGTGCTCCGACGAATCCGTCGGCTCGACCGTCCCCGTCAGCTCAAGGGCCTTCCGAGCGATCTCGGAGGCCTTGGCCTCGTCCACCGTCAGGAGCCAGGTCGCGACCTTGGCGTGTCCGGCCGCGTTCAGTGAAGTGGGGAGCGGAACCGCCCCGGCAGGCGGTTCCCGGGTCATCCGCAGCGCCTCGGCGGCGAGGTCGGCCATCTCCGTGTGCCGACCGAGCCGTGCCAGCTGCGCGCAGTGACTGACCAGCGACTTGAAAAGGTCCGTGTGGTAGCCGACGGGATTCAGATGGCACATGGCCTGGTGGAGCCGGACGGCTTCCGCGGAGGCCTCCACTGCCTGTTCGGTGCGCCCGGCATCGGCCAGGTCTTGAGCGTGGTTGACGAGCGCTCGCGCCAAGTCCGGCGCATAGGCGTCCCTATCGTCCTCCACCAGCCGGCGGAAGACGCCCACCGCTTCCGTGGATTTCTCAAGGGCTTCGGATTTCCTCTCGTACGAGGCCAACCGGTTGCCGAGATTGAGCACCGCGCGTCCGAACACCGCCTGTGACTCCGGAAGCGCGCTGCAGTTCTTTCGCAGAACCTGCTCCGCCTGCGTAGCGAGGACGAGCGCTTGACGCTGATCACCCAGATGGGCCATGGCGGCTTGCAGCATGTCCGCGCACATGGCGAGCTGGTCGACCGCGTCGTGAAGGGCGTAGATGGCGGCCGCCCGCTGTAGCCGGTCGGCCGCGGCCTGGTACTGCCCTTGATGAAGGAACGCGATCCCCAGGTTGAACAGTGCCGCCGCGAGCTGGTTCCGCACCTCGGGCAACCGCTCGTCGGGGAGCCGAGCGAGATCGTCCACGGCGCGCTGGAGCCGTGGGGCCGCCTGCCCGGCCAGCCCGGCGATCCCCTGGCGCACGCCCGCGGAGTAGTGCAGCCTGCTCTGTTCGGCGGGGTCCGTCGTCGTGGCCAGGCGTTCGGCGGTGAGCCGCTCGACGCACGCCGCCGCTCCGATGTCGAGGTCGACGTGATGGTCCGGCAGGAGCGGGTTGATCGCCTCCAGCACCGCCGGGTCCAGGTGGGGCGTTTCGGCCAGCGTGACCAGCGCGGCGCCACCGGCGGCCAGTGCCAGCCGCGGATGCTCCGTCAGCAGCGGATACAGGTGGTCGCGCCCGACATGCCGCCAGCGAGCCGCCGTCTCGATCAGCATGGTGAGCGCCTGCCGCGTGCGGGCCGGTGGCTGCTCGAGCAGATCGCGCAGTGCCGTGGCCGCCCAAGGATCGGCGGCCTGGCCGGAGCGAAGGCCCGGGAGGCGGAGGGCGAGGAAGTCCTCGGCCAGCCGGTCGGGCGTCAGCGGTTCCAGGACGGTGGCCGGGTCCTGCGGCGGGTAGCACCGGGCATGGCGGTCGAGTATCGGCTGCGCGGCTGCCCGATCGGCTGCGAGCCCGGCCCGCTGGAGAAGTGCGGTGCCCTGCGCGTGGTCGTGCGGGCCGGTGAGCGATGCGGCGAAGACCGTCCGGCCCATGGTGACCGGAGCGACGGCAGGTAAATCACCCGGACGCGCATGCAACTCGCGCCAATGGTCGTACTCGCGTCCGAGCAGATACTCCGACAACTGACCAGGATCCTCAGGCGCGGTTTCGGCATGCAGATGCGCGTCGACCGCAGCAAGCGCCGCCATGTGAATGGTGAGCGCGACAGAGTAGGCGTCATCAGCCAAAGCCGCCGGCGGGGGAACCGCCTCGGCATCGGTCACTCCCATGGCCGCGGCGAAGCAATCGCGGGCATGGACGAACTCCGCCCTGCGCCGCCCCCTTGACGCGGCGAGCACGGGCAACGACATGGCCTCGGTCGACAGGTCGAGGTCGTTCTCCAGGCGATGCGCCAACCCGTACCACCACATGCCCACGGGCCTGGCCGTCAGCAGGAACCGGACACGGCCGCGATCCGGACCCGCCAGATCGTGCATCATCTGGAGCAGATCGTCCAAGATCCAGCGCTCGGCATAGTCGATGAGGACGAGCAACCGATCGGAGTCCGCTTCCGCGTTGGCGGCCCGAGGAACGGTGTGCCCCTGCCGGGCCACCAGGACCGTCCATCCGGCGTCCGCCGACACTTCGGCGAAGCGCTCGGCCAGGCGTGTCTTGCCCTGGCCACCGGTGCCGTTGACCAACCGCACCGCGGCCCTGACGGACGTATCGCGCCAGCGTGTCAACGTGCCCAGTTCTGCCGCCCGGCCACTGAAGCCGACCACCCGCTGCCGAGCGGCCAGCAACCGCCCCGGCCGCCGCCGGGCGTCCTCGAAAGAGAGCGGAGACGGCCCCGGCCGCAGACGCTCCAACCGATAGGCGGGCGCCCCCAGATTGATGTCGCGTCCTGCCTGATAGACGACGGCATTACCGGACGCCACAGCCCACATGGGCGGCGGAATCCGCGGCTCTCCCATCAACCGTCGGCACTCACATCAAGGACCACCAACAACCCGTCACCCAAAACACATCCCAACTCTTCCAGCGCAGACGCCCCCTGCCGCCCCACTCCCGAACCCACACCAAATACCCACCCAGCAAACACCCCCACCCACTAGGAGCCAGCCAAATGGCCGATACCGGTCTCCAATGCGCCTGTCACCGGAGCGGTCACAGAAAAGTTCATCCCGGTTCCCGGAACAGTCGGATGGCCCAGATTCAGGCCGTTTCGTTCTGAATAGAATCCCTTGAAGCCTTGGCAGGGAAGCTCGCGGTTGGGTCGCCGGGGCTTCCCTTTTCTCGAGTCCGGGTCCCGCGTCGTCCGATTACCGGTGGGCGGAGCCTGAGGGCCTCGGGGAGGCGAGGCCCTCAGGGGCTCCGGTCAGGGGCGGGGGTCGAGGGCTCCCTTCCTGATGCGGTGGCGCAGTTCAGCGAACTGTCCGGCAGAAACGGCCAGCAGGCCGTGGCCCGGAGCCTTGCTGTCGCGAATAACGATGACGCCACCAGGGATCGGGGCCAGTTCGACACAGTTGCTGTCGTTGCCGGAATGGCTGCTCTTGCGAAATGCGATGTCCGACGGCAGGCGCTCTGCTGCTTTCTGCACGGGGGGACGTCCTCTCTGTCAAGGTGAGGCGCTGGGCGACGCCGGCGCCGGGTTCGGCGTTTCGGTGGCGGGCGGCGTGGACGGCGGATCCACGGTTCGCGTGGCCGATGGCGCAGGAGTCGGGGCCTGCGTTGTGGTGACCGTCGGCCCCTTGGTGCGGCGCCTGGGGCGATCTGACCTGCCGCGTACACCCGATTTGTTGGTCGGGTCCGACGGAGAGGACTGCGACGGGCGCGCCTTGACGAGGATGTTCGCCATCACGCATCCCTCCGCCCCGGTGTCCGGGCCGGACGAGTCGTGCCTGACGCCCAATGTGATCTTGCTCGCCGGCGCTGGCACGGCGAAGGTGACGCGGGTGGGCTCGGTCGTGGCCGGTCTTCTCTTGCTGCGCGACGGGCCGGCCGAAACCGTCCATTCGCAGGGCTTCAGGGTGTTCCATCCGCTCACGGTGGCGGTGACTTCCACCGGTCCCGGTTTCGTCATCAGGAGGATTTCGCGGGTGTGGGGGATGGCCGTTCCCATGACGATCCATGTCCCAGCCGCAGGGTCCGCCGCGGACATCGTGGAGGGGCGCGGCGAAGGGATCACGGGGTGCCCCATGCCGGCGCCATCGACGATCATCTGGCCCGACAGCGACGTCTCGACGGTCGATTTCCGTGCACCGGTGGGCCGCATCGCGGGCGTGGACGGTTCCTGCCGCCCCCGCGTGGGTTCCCGGGCCGCCATGCCGGGCTTCCCGGTGTGACCACCGGACGGTGAGGCCAGGCTCAGAACGGCGATCACGCCGGTCAGGAGCACGACCACGACGATGACGAACGCGAGCCGCGGACCGGCCCCCGAGAAGAGTAGGCGCGGCGGAAGGGCGCGCAGCGCGGCGGCGAGCCGGGTCGCCCGCGCGCGGCGTTCGGCTGCACGGTGGGCACGCATCCGGCGCCGGAAGCGCTTCAGGGCCGCGTGCTCCTCCACGGAGGCGGGCGGGCAGGCCCGCATCTCCTCCGCGGCCATGGCTTTGATCAGCCGTTCGAATTCTCGATCCGATTCTGAAAATTCCATCTCATTCTACCTCCGCGTCGAGCTCGTCGCCCAGGATCGCTTCTCTCAACTGTTTGAGCGCCCTCAGATAACGGCTTTTCACGGTCCCATAGGGAACACCGAGCTCCTCGGATATCTTCGGCAGGGACTTGTCCTCGTAGATGTGCATGAACGTGATCACGAGCAGTTCGTCGTCCAGCCCTCCCATGGCCTGCTGGAGAGTTATCTTGTCGGTGACGCGCGTCGAGTTGTCCGGGGTTCTGCCGCCGGAGTCGTTCACCGCCTCGAATCCGCGTACGAGAGCGTCGCGGGCCCGGTCACGCTGCTCGCGCTTGATGTGGTTGATGAACTCGTTGCGGGTCACCGTCTGGACGTAGGATTTGGTGTCGCGGCCTTCCTTGACGATCTGCATGAGGGTGTCGCTTCGCATGCACAACGACATGGCGACGGTGGACGTGATCTCCTCGACCTGATCCGGAGTCAGGCCGAAGTTCCTGGCCTTTGCTTCTGCGTATTTTAGAACGTCCCGAAAAACGGCATCTTCGTCGATGACCTCCTGTCCATGCCGGTTTCTGCGCAGCATCGCTGGATCTCGTTTCTCGTTAGTGCCGACTTCAACCGCTTATAAGACCTTCGAGGGCTGCCGGTGCGACGACGTTCGGGTCAAGATCTTTTTCGATAAGAGACGGCTGCCCGGAAATAGGCGTGAAGAGAGATGGAGCCTCTTTGTCTCGATTAGCCGTTCAGTCCGAGATCTTCCGAGGTTCCTGTGCCCGCCGGCGCCTCCCGGGGGCGCACAAGGTCACGAGTGCGGCCAAGGCGCAGATGAGGGCGATCTCTGCGGCTTCCTTCCGTCTGTCTGGCAGACGAGGGGAGGATGGGATCTCCGCCGCATCGACGGCGGTCGCCGATGACGGCCTGGCCTGGAGGCGGGCCTTCAGATCGGTCGGGTCGGCGTGGAGAGTCTCCGACAGGGTGCGCCCGTGGGCCTTGGCGCCGGTCCGCGCGAGCATGACCGGCGGGCCGCGTAGCGTGCGCATCCCGGCGTCCACTGTCGCGAATCCGAGGTTCTCCGATGCCCCAGGAAGGCGCACAGCGGCGCCCATCCGTCCTTGACCTCGAACACCACCAGCCGGTCTTCGGGCACGTGCACCTTCACCTCGGCGACATGCCGTTCGAATCTTTCGGCCATCTCCGCGCGTTTGCCGAACTCCCCGCCGATCTCACGCTGAATTCAAGAATCTGAACTTGTTCTGTCGCCAGGAAATTTGCATGGATGTGTCGGCATGAGTGCGGCTTGCGCGGTGCATCGCTGGCGAAGGTCTGGTCGAGACAGGGGGTGCGGCATCGCTTACAGGGCTGCTGAAGGCTTTATTAAGAAGCCTTCGATTGTGCTTAACGTGGTGACCGGCTTAACGTGCTGCTGACAGGCGGCCCTCGGTGAAGGTGAGGTCAGTGCGTTGAGTGTACGAGTAGAAGTCGAACCACGGGATCGCGCCGTTTTCGGCGTGCCCTACGACGTGGTCTTCGTCGATGGCGAATTCGTTTCGTCGGATGCGGCGCGACTGAGTGTTCTCGCGAACGTCGTCTCGTACGGAACCGGAACCTTCGAGGGCATCCGGGCCACGTGGAACCAGGAGCGGGGAGAGCTCTTTCTCCTGGAGGCGTTGGCGCACTTCGAGCGGCTGGAGCGTTCCGCGCGAATCCTCGGCCTCCGGCTGGGGTATCCGCCCGCGGACCTGGTGGCGGCGACCTGTGAACTGCTGCGCCGAAACGACGTGCGCGCCGACAGCTACGTCCGCCCCTTGCTGTTCCTGGCCGGGGAGCAGCTCGCCGTCCGGATGCACGATTCGGGCAGCCGGCTGTGCATCCCGGCCACGCCGATGCCCGGCGACTACATCGACCCGCGGGGCATCCGGTGCATGGTGAGCACCTGGCGGCGCGGCACGGATGTCGCCGTGCCCAACCGCGCCAAGGTGATCGGGAGCTATGTCGGCCCCGCGCTGGCCAAGACGGAGGCGATCCAGCGCGGGTTCGACGAGGCCTTGCTGCTGACCACCGACGGCTACGTGGCCGAAGCGACGACGTCGAACGTCCTCGTGCGTTCCGGGAACGAGTGGGCCACACCCGCGGCGACCGACGACATCCTTGAGGGGATCACCCGCCGCCAGGTGACCGAACTGCTCTCCGAGGACTTCGGTGTCACCGTCGTCCAGCGTCGTGTCCACCGCTCGGAGCTGTACGCCTGCGACGAGGCGCTGCTGTGCGGCACGGCCGCCATGGTCGCCCCGATCATCGAGGTGGACGGACGCCGGGTGGGCGACGGGAAGCCGGGAGAGACGACGCTGGCCTTGCGGCGCGAACTGTCGTCGATCGCCCGGCGAGGCGGCGACCGGCACCACGAGTGGACCACTCCCGTATTCGGCACGGAGGCGGAGGCGTGAACGAGCCGAACAGGCGGGACGGGACGCCGAACGCCTTGAACGAGCTGGGCTCGATCCGGCCGCTGCGCATCTGGCAGGACGTCGTCGCCAGGGTCGTCGAGAGCGAGCTGATCACGCTGGCGGTCGTGGAGATCCCGCCCGGCGGCGTGGTGCCGGCGCATCGGCACCGGAACGAGCAGGTCGGTCTCTGCCTGGCAGGCTCCCTGCGGTTCACCATCGGCGCGGAAGCGCGCGAGTTCGGCCCCGGCGGTGTCTGGGCGATCCACGCCGACGTGCCGCACGAGGTACATGCCGGTGCCGGCGGTGCGGTGGTCGTCGAGGCGTTCTCTCCCGTCCGGAGCGACTGGGACGGGCTGGACTGGGCACCCGATTCGCCTCCGCGCTGGCCGGCCAGATCATGAGAGCCCTGTCCGCGACGGGCGACGAGGGGCTGGTCGAGCTGCTCCGGGTGCCCGAGCCATCCGTCGCCGCCGGCGAGGTGCTGGTGGACGTGCAAGCCGTCTCGGTCAACCGGGGCGAACTGCACCGTCTGACGTCGGCGACCGCAGGCTGGCGGCCGGGCTGGGACTTCGCGGGCGTTGTGGCGGACCAGGAGAAGTCCGGCACCGCACCGGCCACCGGTCACCTGCTCCCGGGCACGCGGGTGTTCGGCATCGCGGACGGCGGGAGCTGGGCCGAGCGGGTCGCGGTCCCCGCGGCCCGGCTCGCCGTCATCCCGGACGGGCTCACGGTCGAGTGGGCGGCGACGCTGCCGACCGCCGGGCTGACCGCGCTGCGGATGTTGCGCATGGCAGGGGACCTGGCGGGGGCCAGCGTTCTGGTGACGGGCGCGGTTGGCGGGGTCGGCCGGTTCGCCGTCCACTTGGCGCGGCGGTTCAAGGCCGAGGTGACGGCGATGGTCGGTCGGCCCGAGCGCGGCGAAGGGCTCGCCGCGCTCGGCGCCGCCAAGGTCGTCGTCGGCCCCGAAGGGTGGAAGCAGTGAACGACCTGGACGGCCCCCGCACTGAGGATGACTTGACCTACCTTGCCCGGCTGGTCGCCACTGGGGAGCTGGCAGTGGATACCGCGGCCGTGAACGATTGGCGGGACGCCCGGGAGAGCCTGCACCGATTGCGCGACCGGCGCGTGGCGGGCAAAGCGGTGCTCCTGGTGACAGGGGAGAAGCCGGGCTGACAGGCCTAGTTTCTGCGGAAGATCTGGTGAAGCGTTCGTGCCTCCTGCGTCGCGCACGTCCGTTTCCAGGAGGTGGACGATGACGCGGCAAGCGAGTCCTCATCGCGGTCGGCGTGGTTTCACCCGTCCCGCCGTCCGGTTCAGGACGGGCCTTTCCTCGGCGGCCGGGAAGGTTCCGAGCCGCGTATCTAGCATTGCGCCATGCTCGACGTGACGCGGCTGCGCGTGCTCCGGGAGGTGGCGCGGCACGGCTCTTTGACCCGCGCCGCGGAGTCCCTCTCTTTCACCATCTCCGCCGTTTCCCAGCAGATCGCCGTGCTCGAACGGGAAGCGGGAGCGCAGCTGCTCGTGCGGCATGCCCGAGGCGCGCGGCTGACCGAGGCGGGACGGGTGCTGGTGCGGCACGCCGAGGTGGTCCTCGCCGAGCTGCGTGCGGCCGAGACGTCCTTGGCCGCCGTCGCGCACGGTACCGGGGGCCGGTTGCGGCTCGGGTCGTTCACCACCGCGAACGCCACGCTGATGCCCCGGGCGGTGAGCGCGTTCCAGCAGCGGGTCCCCGAGGTGGAGGTCGACCTGACGGAGATCGACCGGGACGAGGCGATGGCCGCGGTCGCCGTGTACGAACTGGACCTCGCCCTGGTCTACGAGTTCCCCGTGGTGCCGCTGCAGGTGCCGGCGAACGTGGAGCTGAGTCCGCTTCTCGTGGATCCCCTCCACGTCGCGCTTCCGCTCGACCACCGGCTCGCGGACCGCGAACGGCTCCGTCTGACCGACCTCGCCGAGGACCGCTGGATCCAGGGAGTGCACCACGGCTCGACCATCGACGTCCTTCCGCGCGCCTGCCGGCAGGCGGGCTTCGAGCCGCGGATCGCGTTCCGCACCGACGACCAGATGACGGTGCGAGGTCTCGTCGCGGCAGGCCTCGGCGTCGCTCTCGCTCCGTCGCTCACGCTGTCGGCGACCCCGTCCGGCCTGGTGGTGCGCCCGCTGAGCGAGCCGTCCCTGACCCGGACGGTGGCGGCCGCCACGCCGGCCGGCGAGTACCGGCTGCCCTCCTCGTCGGTCATGATCGAGCACCTTCGCCGGGTCGCCGCCGGGCTGGGGCCGCACTGCCTGCCCCTCGCGGAGCCCGACCGGCATGCCGTGCGCCCGGGCCGGCGGCCGGAGACAAGAGAGGACAAATATGTTTGACTTGGTCAATGAATGCGGCACGGGAGTCCGCCGTGGGGTCGCGTGACGGCGACCTCGTCCGTGACGCGCGGGCGCTCGGCTGGATATACCGGTATCTGGTGGACGGTCTGCGCCTCAGCTGGGAGAACGCCCCGTACTCCGTGACCGAGGGCTGGGTGATCGTCGAACTGGCGCAGCGGGACGTCACCGAGGTGATGGAGTTGCGCCGGCGGATGGGCATGGATCCCGGTTACCTCAGCCGCGTCCTGGCCCGGTTCCAGGCCAACAGATTGATCACCAGGTACAGGTCGCCGGAGAACAGGCGCTTCCAGACGGTCCGGCTGACCCGACGCGGCCGCGCCGCCTTCGAGGTCATAGAGGACCGCACGGCGGAGGTGCTGCGCGTCCGGCTGAGCACGTTCTCGGAGAGCGACCGCCGACGCATCGTCGAGGCGATGACGTCGATCAGCACCACGATCGAACGCACCCTCGAAAGCCGCTGCGCCATCTGAGCGATCGAGCCGCTGGACGCGCAGATGCGGCAGGAGTGTGATGACGGAACTGCGCTGAATGGTGAGCAACCCTGCTGCGGTCGGCGGCGCGCCTCCGTGACCGCCGGTGGCTGACGGACAGTCAACGGCCTTTGGGTTATTTGGTGGGGTGGTTTGGGTGGTGTTTGCGGTGTAGTGCCCAGGCCACTGCGGCGGCGGTTGCGATTGCGGTGGTGGCTAGGATTCGTGGGCGCAGTCTTCTTTTCAGGGCCTGTCGTTGGCGGCGTTTGAAGGTGGCCGCGTCGTTCTCCCGGGGGAACGGCTCGTCGGGGACCGGTAGGCCGAGGAAGGCGCACAGCGGCGCCCATCCGTCCTTGACCTCGAACACCAGCAGCCGGTCTTCGGGCACGTACGCCTTCACCTCGGCGACATGCCGCTCGAATCTTTCGGCCATCTCCGCGCGTTTGCCGAACTCCCCGCCGATCTCACGTTGCCACGTCGTCCGCTGTACGCGGTCGAGGACCTGGGCTTGGGGGTCGGGGCGGCGAGGGCCTCGCCAGCTCAGCACCCGCACCAGGAGCGGGGGCCTGGCGAGCACGGCGGACATGGTCTGCGCGGCGCTGTCGTACCAGCGTTCCGGGTCGCGGACGGTGAGCACCACTTTGGCGTCCGGGAACGCGTCGACGATGTCGCGCCAGAACGCGTTGCCCGGCGAGCCGACGGAGCAGCCGTAGCCCGCGAACACCTTTCCCCAGTCCACCGTCCGCCCGTCCATCGCGGCGGCCCAGTCGGCGGCCCGTTCAGGCTCGGCGTTGAGGACGCGCATGTTGTAGCAGGGGCCGTACCCGAGCCGGTCGAGTGCCAGCGCGAGGGAAGTCGTCCCCGTTCGGAGGAAACCGACGCCGATGACCTGCACGCGAACTCTCCTCAGGATGAAGTGGATGACGTTTCAGGTCGTACGGCGGGCGACCAGAGTGCCGGGGTCCTCCCCGTCGGCGACGGGGTGGAGGGCGGTTCCGGCCGTCGGGGTCAGTCCGGCCGCCGCCAGGTCGGCGATGACGGCGTCCGGCCGGTGCAGGTAGTGGGCGCGTTCCACCACTTCGGTCGCCACCAGATCACCTTGGTGGTACGTGCGGTAGACGAACCGCAGGTGCGCCTGGTCGTCGCCGTCGGGCCGCGCCTCGCACGACATCTCGTACCGGCAGTCGCCGAGGGTGGCCTCGTCGGTGACGTGCTCGGGCCAGTCCGGTACGGGTTCCGACAGCACCATGTCCATCGCCACCTCGCCGTCCTCGGCCAGATGTCCGGCGATCGCCTCGAAGAGCGCCGGCCGTTCGGGGTGCGGTACGTGCTCCAGCACACCCGCCAGGTACACGAAGTCGAAGCGGCGGGCCAGGTCGAAGTGGGGCGCCGCGCGGTCGAGCACGGTGACGCGGGCGCGCAGGTGCGGGCGTTCGGCGAGCTTGGCCAGCAGCACCGCGCGCATGGTGGCGGACCGCTCCAGGCACAGGACGGTGGCGGCTCGCTCGGCCACGGCCAGCGTGATCCGGCCGGTGCCCGCGCCGATCTCCAGCGCGTGTCCGCCCTTGGGCGCGCGGTCGGCGAAGAACCGGGGGTCGGGGAGGGCGCCCTCTCCGCGGGAGGCGCGGAAGAGGTCGTAGTAACCGGGCTGGAAGGCGTACGGGTCGGTGCCGAGCGGAGCGACCCGGGTGGACGAGGACATGCGAAGTCACCTGCCTGTCTGGTCGGAACGAGCGCGCGTCGTCAGATGACGTGCGCGGCCGGCGTCGTCAGCCGGCCTGGGTGGGTTGTGCCGGACGGGTCCACTCGCGCAGAGCGCGGCCGGCGCGTTCCCTGATCCGCACCTGGCCGGTGGACTCGACGGCGATGGTGCGTTCCTCGCTCCAGCCGCTGAGGCGGAACTCGCCCAGCCCGAGATGCACCAGGCCGAACGCGGGCTCGCCGTCGATGGCGAGGACGAGCCGGTCCTCGTGCACGAGGACCGCGGCGTCGCTGTCGGGCCTGGCCTCGACCTCCTCCTCCGACCACTGCGCGAAGTCGCCCGGCAGCCGGAACCGGCAGCACAGCCGGTCGCGTTCGGACGCGGTGAGCGGCACCGGATCGCGGGCGAACATCACCTCGCTCAGCGGGAGCAGCTCCAGGAACTCGTCCGGCAACAACCCGACGATCTCCCGGCTGACCAGGCAGTCGAGCACCATGTGCACCCGGGAGCGGTCCCCGCCGTTCGCCACGTAGTGCCTTCGGCCGAAGTCGCCGAACCACAACCGTCCCGCCGTCCAGTGCTCGGACACGCCGTCGATGACCACGGCGGCGTCCGGGTTGGTGTCGATCGGCACGTGCAGCCGCAGGAGCCCCCGTTCGAACCCGTACTTGTAGTCGCGGTGCTCGTGCACGGTCGCGCCCGCGCCCAGGGCGATCAGCCGGACGCCCCGGACCGGCGCCGGCAGGGCGTCGATGACCTGGGCGAGGGCCGGGGCGTCGGCCAGCCACGGGGTGTCGGCGAAGTCGGTCAGGCCCGCGCCGCCCGGGTCGGTCCGTGCCGGATCGCCGCCGACGCTGCGCAGCGGCAGGATGCGCCAGTCCACTCCGGACTCCGTGGCGGCGCCGTCCTGGCCGTAAGGGCGCTGGGCGCGCCACCGCTGGTGCCGCAGCCGTTCGAGGTCGGCGCGCAGCGCGTCGACGTCGAAGCTGAGCCGCATAGGCGCCGACGGCGGGTAGGCGGCGGGCGGATCCGTCAGCGAT
Source organism: Actinomadura sp. NPDC048955 (assembly GCF_040649435.1). Taxonomy (NCBI): domain Bacteria; kingdom Bacillati; phylum Actinomycetota; class Actinomycetes; order Streptosporangiales; family Thermomonosporaceae; genus Actinomadura; species Actinomadura sp. NPDC048955. The sequence goes on along the minus strand of NZ_JBEZJI010000006.1, from coordinate 165,172 downwards.
TCGATGGCCTGGTGGTACGTCGTCATGGTCGCTGCTCCCGGGCGCCGGCGGGCAGGTCGGAGACGTCGAGGGCGAAGCGGCCCAAGGCCCACGCGATGGCGGGGACGTTCTCGCCGAGAGCCCGGCGGTCGAGGTTGCCGATCGTGTCGCACGGCTGGTGGTAGCAGGGGTCGTACAGCTGCCCGGCCGTCCCGCCGAACCGCGCCGCCTGCGCGGCGGTCTTGACCCCGAGGACGCCGCCGTTCAGGCCGCCGACCGGGATGCCCGCGGCCACGAACGGCTCGTGGTCGGAGCCGACGGCCCGCAGGTCGTGGCTCTCGTAGGGGAGTCCGGCGTGGTCGAAGTAGTCCTTGAAGACCTTCTCCGCGACCTGCGAGCCCGCCGGTCCCGGCGGGGTGCCCGGCGGCTGCTCGCTCGCGTCCCCGTCGAGGACGAACCGCACCCCGTTCGGCGCGGCGATCAGTTCGAAGTTGAGGTAGAGCGCGATCTCGGCGCGCTCGGCCGCCGGCAGGGTGCGCACGTAGTAGTTGGAGCCGACGTCGATGAGCTCCTCGGCCCCCCACAGCGCGAACCGGACCTTGTGCCGCACCTCGTCCTGATGGGGAGCCAGCCGCAGCGCGGTCGCCATCAGCGCGGCGGCCGCGGCGGCGTTGTCGTTGATGCCGGGTGCTTCGGTCACGCTGTCCAGGTGGGCGCCGGCCATGACGGTGCGGTCGTCGCCGCCGCGCGTCTCGGCGAACAGGTTGGTGGTGACTGCCGCGACCTCGTGCCCGCGCAGGTCGAGACGCAGCCGCACCTGGTGCCGCGAGGACTCTTGGGCGAGCTGTTCGGCCTGCGCCTGCGTGACGCTGGCCACCGGGATGGTGAACGCCTGCGGGTTGAACGCGTGCAGCCGGTAGATGTTGTTCGGACTCGGCGTGGACAGGTAGATCAGCATCGCCCGCGCGCCGAGCTCGGCGGCGACGCGTTGCTGTGCCGTGTAGCCGCAGGATCCGCGCGCCACGAGCACGATGGATCCGGCGACGGGCAGCCCGTCGTAGTCTGCCGCGGAGCATCCGGCGGCGTCGCCCGTCGTGGCCCGGGGCACGACGAGATGGGCGTCGAGACCGCCGGGCGGGGTGACGGGTGACCAGCGCATGACCAGTGCGCGCACCTGCCGGGCGGCGGGCGCCGTTACCGTCGCGCTTTCCGCGTCGACCCGGAAGTCGGTGTACGGCACGTGCTGCTGGTGGACGCGGTAGCCGGCGGCGGTGAGCACCTTGGCGGCGTAGCGCGCGGAGGCCTCGAACCCTGGTGTGCCGGCGGCGCGCACCCCGCCGTTCCGCGTGGCGATCCGGTCGAGGACACGCAGGTGCCGCCACGCGTCGCCGCCACGGGTGGACCCCGCCAGCAGCCGCGCCAGCCACAAGTCCCCAGACCTACCGTCCGCCGCCGCGTGGGATGAGGCCGCGGAGGCGTGGGGGGCGGCGGACGGTGGAGCGGCCGAAAGGATGGTGGCGGTCATGGTGACGAGGCCGGTTATCAAGGCGGTTTTCGTGCGCACAAACACCCTCATCAGCGCTCCAGAGGAAAACATGTGATGCCAAGAAACAGAAACCATGCTGATATGTGCAAAGGGTCTCTGAGGCTGGCCGCGTGGTGAATAATAGGTGCCCGGCATATCGTGGCAGGTGGTAAGCGCGCCCCGTTATGCCGGGCACCCGCTACGTCACTCAGTGGAGGTAACGCATCCGCCCCACCTCCCTTCTGTCAAGACGGATCCCAGGTCTGTCAGTTGAGGCGGACTTTGAGTCGGGCCACGCCTCGCAGGGTGAGGTTCCGGTGGTAGACGGGCTCGTCGGCGAGGCGGAGGCCTGGGAACTCGGTCGCGAGCAGGCCGAGGACGACCTGTGCCTGGAGGACCGCCAGCGACTGACCGAGGCACGAGTGGGCGCCCCGGCCGAATCCCAGATGCGGGTTCGGATACCGGGCGAAGTCCAGCTCGTCGGGCTCGGTGAACTTGGCCGGGTCCCGGTTCGCGGCGGCGAGCAGCAGCGTCACCGCTTCGCCGGGCGCGATGACATGGCCGCCGATGCGCGTCTCCCGTACACACGCCCGCCCGTCGGCCTGCACCGGCGTTACGTACCGGACCAGTTCCTCCACCGCGAGTGACAGGTCGGCCCGAGTGAAACGTGCCAAATTGTCAGGCGAGTTCAGCAGGACGACCAGGGCGTTGCTGAGCAGCCGCCCCGCCGATTCGAACCCGGCGTGCAGGACGGCCCGCAGCGTGTTCAGCAGCACCGGGCGCGCGATGCCGGAGCCGGGCGCCTTGGCCGCCACATGCGCCACCAGCCCTTCCGCCGGCGGGTCGTCCAGCCACCGGCCGGTGTATTCGGCCAGCTCAGCGCGGGCCCGCACGGCGGGTCCGGCGGTCTGCGGCCAGATCCCGGCGTCCATGCCGTCCACGATCGTCTGCGAGACGGGCAGGAACCACGCGGCGTCGATGGGCGGCACCCCGAGCACCGCGGTGATGGTGTCCAGCGCGAGCGGCGCGGTGAGGTCGGACACGCAGTCGAACTCCCCGGCCGCGCGCAGCCGCTCGGCTCGGGCGCGGACCTGCACGGCGATGCGCTCGCGCAGCATGCCCGGGTCGAGACCACGGACCGCGTCGACCATGAAGTGCCGGATGTCCGTGTGCTCGGGCGGGTCGAGCGACTGGATGCTCAGCAGCGGCTCCGGTACGGCCTCGCCGATCCGGCGCCAGTCCGAGGCGAACGATTCCGTGTCGCGCAGCACCGCGGCGCAGTCGTCATACCTGGTCAGCACCCAGGAGTCGAGGAAGGCACTGCGGTAGACGGGCGAACTCTCGCGCAGGCGGCCGAAGAGTGAGTAGGGATCCAGCAGCGCCTCGGGCTCCGCGAGACCCGCGGCCGGGTCCGCGACCGGCGCCTCCGACATACAGACCTCCTCGCACGGACGGCTACCGGCGAGCGGCCTCGGGGCCCGTTCGTCGCATCCCGTACGGGGTGCCGGGAGGACGACGGCGCTGTCGCTCAGGTGTCCGGAGATCGTCCGACACATGATCTTTACTGATGGTAAATGGACTGGGCGGAATTGCCGAGCGCCGGATCCGGCCACCGGACTTCCATATCCTCGCACCCTCCGATATGGCATGATCTCGAAGTTCCGCCTCGCCGCCGAGGAGGCCGCCCGTGAAGGTCCTGCTGACCAATCGTGGATTCCGCTTCCTGATCATCGGGCAGACCTTGTCGACCCTGGGCGACCGGGCGCTCATCATCGCCTTCGGCATCTGGGTCAAAGAGCTGACCGGCAGCAATGCGGCGGCGGGCGGCGCTTTCTTCTTCGTCGCCCTGCCGTTCCTGTTCGCCCCGTTCGCGGGGGTGCTCATCGACAGGTTCCCGCGGCGCCAGATCTTCATCGTGACCAACCTGGTGATGGCGGGCGTCATGCCGCTGAGCCTGCTGGTGCGCGGCGAGGGCCAGGTCTGGCTGCTGTACGCGATCATCCTCTGCTACGGCGTCGCCGGTGTGATCATCACCGCCACCCAGGCCGCCCTCGTCACGGCGATCGTGGACGAGGACGCGCTCCCCGACGCCAACGGCCTGCTCCAGACCTCCGCCGACGGAGTGAAGCTGCTGGCCCCCCTCTTCGGCGCGGCGTTGTTCACGGTGACGGGCGGCCACGTGGTGGCTCTGCTGGACGCGGCGACGTTCCTGGCGGCCGCGGCATGCGTGTGGCTCATCCGGGCGCCCGGTGACCAGCGTCATGTCACGGGTGCTTTGAAGCTGCGCGAAGAAGTGCTGTCGGGCCTGCGCCACATCTACCGGTCCCCGTCCCTGCGCACGCTGGTGGGCGCGTTGGGCCTGGCCATGCTGGTGACGGGCTTCTCCCAGACCCTCATCTTCTCCATCGTCGACGACGGGCTTCACCGCGCTCCCGCGTTCGTCGGCGTGCTGAGCAGTGTGCAGGGCGCGGGCGCGGTCTGCGCCGGCCTGGCGGCGGGCGCCGCCATCCGCCGCGTAGGCGACCTGCGCACAGTGATGCTGGGCATCGCCTTGGTGACGATGGCGTCCTTGGTCTATCTGGCGCCCGCCATCCCCCCGGTGGCCGTGGGGGCGTTCCTTTTCGGCTTCGGCATGTGCTGGACGACCGTCGGCCTGGTCATGGCGGTGCAGCGACGAACCCCCGACGCCCTGCGCGGCCGAGCACTGACCGCGGCGATGGGCGTCATCAGCACTCCCCAGACCGCCTCCATCGCCCTCGGCGCAGCACTGTCCCTGGTAGTCGACTACCGGATCCTGCTGACCCTCATGGCCGCAGTCACCGCCATATGCGCCATCTGGCTACTACGCGTAAAGACCGAACCCCAGCCCCAAGACCCTCCGAGCAAAGACCCCACCCCGCCACCCGGAGCACCCGAGCCGTCGTTTCGCCCACCGGGCACCAAGACCGGCTCCTGACCGGTGATGACGCGTCGGCCGATCGTGACGTAGGTCACCCGACTAGAGAATGGCGTTCGTGCAGGTCAGAAGGTTGCGCGCCCGGCAGGATTCGAACCCGCGACCGTCGGATTAGAAGTCCGATGCTCTGTCCAGCTGAGCTACGGGCGCTCGGCGCCCGGCGGGACGCCGGGACACAGTGTAAGGGTGCGCGTCGTCCGGCTCCACATCCATAACGGCGTTACCGCTGGGGCGGGGGTTCTATCTTGGGGTGCTGTGGCGGTGAACATTGAGGTGCCGCTCTCCGGCGGGGACGTTTCGGAGGGTGTGGTGCGGGTCGGGGAGACGGTGCGGCGGCCGCTGCGGGCGCACAGTCCGGCGGTCCACGGGCTGCTGCGGCACCTGGAGGACGTGGGGTTCGAGGCGCCGCGGGTGCTGGGGGTCGATGAGCTGGGGCGGGAGGTGCTCAGCTGGGTGCCGGGGGAGGTGCCGCACCGGCCGCTGGCGGCGGGTGTCGTCTCGGAGGACGTGCTGCGGGACGTGGGGCGGCTCCTGAGGCGGTACCACGACGCGGTCGCGTCGTACGAGGCGCCGGTGGGGGCGCCGTGGGACGCGGAGACGTCCAATGTGGACGGGGAGCCCGAGGTCATCGGGCATTGCGACGTGACGCCGGAGAACGTGGTCTTCCGGGGCGGGAGGCCCGTCGCTCTGATCGACTTCGACCTCGCGCGGCCCACCACGCGGGTGTTCGACGTGGTCACGGCGTTGCGTCACTGGGGGCCCATCGAGGATCCGGCCGATCGGGACGCCGTGCTCTACGGGGCGGACGTGGGTCGTAGGCTGCGGGTCTTCTGTGACGCGTACGGGCTGGACCGGGAGCGGCGGCGGGAGGTGCTGCCGGCGGCGCGGGTGAGGTTCGAGCGGTCCTATCGGGCGATGCGGGAGAGGGCTGAGCGTGGCGGGGGATGGGCACGGATCTGGCAGGGGGGCGCAGGTCCCCGGATACGGCGGGCCCAGGACTGGCTGGAGCGGCACTGGGATGAGCTCGATGCGCGTCTCTGGTGAGGGGCTGGTCCTCGGGGTCGCGCTGGACGCCGTTCTCGGGGACCCGAAACGGTGGCATCCCGTGGCCGGGTTCGGCCGGGTGGCGTCGGCGGCGGAGCGCCGGGTGTATGGGGATTCGCGCTGGCGGGGCGTCGTCTATGTCGCGGCGCTGGTGGGGGGCGCCGGGGTCGCGGGGGTCGCGCTCGAGCGGGTGAGCCGGCGGCCTGTGGTGCATTGTGTCGTCACCGCGGGCGTCACCTGGGCCGTGCTAGGCGGGACGTCCTTGGGACGTGAGGGGCTCTACATGGCGCGGGTGCTGGAGCGGGGGGACGTGGGGGCGGCCAGGGAGCGGCTCTCGCATCTGTGCGCGCGGGATCCGCGGGGGCTGGACGCCCGCGATCTGAGCCGTGCGGTGGTGGAGTCGGTGGCCGAGAACACGTCGGACGCGTCGACCGCGCCTCTGGTGTGGGGGGCGGTGGCGGGCATTCCGGGGCTGCTGATGTATCGGGCCGTCAACACGCTTGACGCGATGGTCGGGTATCGGAGTCCGAGGTACGAACGGTTCGGGTGGGCGGCGGCGAAGCTCGATGATGTCGCGAACTGGGTTCCGGCCAGGGTGACGGGGGGATTGGTCGCTCTCTGCTCGGGGCGGGAGGCCTGGCGCGTCCTGCGGAGGGACGGGGCGAAGCATCCGAGTCCCAATGCCGGGCGCTGCGAGGCCGCTTTCGCTGGGGCGCTCGGCGTGAGGTTGGGCGGTGCCAACGCCTACGGCGGACGGGTCGAGCGGCGCCCCGAGATGGGGGACGGCCGGGCGCCCGAGGTCAGGGACATCCGGAGGGCGGTCAAGCTTTCGGCGGCGGTGACGTTCGCGGCGGCGGCCGTGGTCTGGAGCGTGCGGTGAGCGGGCTTCTGGTGGCGGGGACCACGTCGGACGCGGGCAAGAGCGTCGTCACGGCGGGGCTGTGCAGGTGGCTGGCACGGCAGGGCGTGAAGGTCGCGCCGTTCAAGGCCCAGAACATGTCGCTGAACTCGATGGTGACGAGTGACGGGGCGGAGATCGGGCGGGCGCAGTACATGCAGGCGCAGGCCGCGGGTGTGGAGCCGGTCGCGCAGATGAATCCGGTGCTGCTCAAGCCCGGAAGCGACCGCAGAAGCCAGGTCGTGGTGCTGGGGCGGCCCGTCGCGGAGGTCGACGCTCTCCAGTACGGGGCGCACAAGGAGTGGCTCAAGGGCGTCGTGCTGGAGAGTCTCGAGGAGCTGCGGGCCAAGTACGACGTCGTCGTGTGCGAGGGGGCCGGGAGTCCCGCCGAGATCAATCTGCGGGGCGGCGACATCGTGAACATGGGGCTGGCGCGGGCCGCGAACCTGCCGGTGGTGGTGGTCGGCGACATCGACCGGGGCGGTGTCTTCGCGTCGCTCTACGGCACGGTCGCCTTGCTGGAGCCCGCGGACCAGGCGCTGATCGCCGGGTTCGTCATCAACAAGTTCCGGGGGGCGGAGGAGCTTCTCGCGCCGGGGCTGGAGCAGCTCGCGATGCTCACCGGGCGGCCGACGCTGGGAGTGCTGCCCTGGAAACTCGGCCTGTATCTCGATTCCGAGGACACCTTGGCCCTGGACGCGCCGAGACCCGACGCGAAAGGGCCTTACGGGAAAGAGACCCTGCGCGTCGCCGTCGTCCGGTTCCCGCGCATCTCCAATTTCACGGACATGGACGCTCTGGCCTGCGAGCCCGGCGTCGTCGTCCGGTACGCGGCGAGTGCCGGCGATCTGGCCGATGCCGATCTGGTGGTGCTCCCGGGGACCCGGGCGACGGTCGCCGATCTGGCGTGGCTTCGCGACCGGGGAATGGCCGGGGAGATCAGGAGAAGGGCCGAGGAGGGACGGCCGGTCCTCGGCATCTGCGGCGGCTACCAGATGCTCGCCGAGGAGATCGTGGACGGTGTCGAGTCCAAGGAGGGAAGAGCAGAGGGGCTCGGCCTCCTTCCCGCGAGAGTCGAATTCAAGAAGGAGAAGACTCTCGGGCGGCCTACGGGAAGCGCCTATGGCGAGACCGTGCACGCCTACGAAATCCACCACGGCATCGTGACCGCGGAAGGGGAGCCTTTCCTCGACGGATGCCGGAAGGGCGCCGTCTGGGGGACGACCTGGCACGGCGCGATGGAGAACGACGGCTTCCGGAGGGCGTTCCTCGCGGACGTCGCCCGGACCGCGGAACGGGAGTTCGTCCCGGCCCCGGACGTGTCGTTCGAGGCGCTGAGGGAGGCGACCCTGGACGCGCTCGGCGACCTCGTCGAGGAGCACATGGACACCGCGGCCGTGTGGCGGATCATCGAGGGCGGCGCGCCGGGGGGCCTGCCCGTCGTCCCGCCCGGCGGAGCCCCGGAGCCGCCCTCCGCGGCGGTAGGGTGATCCACTCGTGAACACAGGCGCACGCAGGCAGAGCACCAGGAGGAACGCCCCGTGACCGACCCGCGGTCCAAGCTGATCGTCCCGCTGATGAAGGCGCGGGTGCCGGCCGAGGTCCAGCTGGAGTTCCCGCTCCCGGCGGACGAGGAGCCGATCCGCGACCCGTTCGCCGCCGACCTGTACGTCACCTACGCGGTGGAGATCGCCGACGAGGGCGCCCCCGGCGGCCGCCGCTACGAGCACGTGGCGCGCCGGCACTGCGCCGACCTCGGGGTGGCGCAGGGCGAGCTGCGCCGCCACGCCGTGATCAACCTGCGCGACCTGCGTCCCGAGCTGAGCCTCAGCTGGTACCCGGACGTGCGCGCCGTGACGGTGTCGCTGGGCGCGTCCGCGCGCGGCGGGGGCCTGGAGTCGGGCCTGCTGCTGGACGAGGGGTTCCTGGAGAAGCTGGCGCAGGACGTGGAGGGCGACCTCGTCGTCGCGGCGCCCGCGCGGGACGTGTTCGTCGCGTCCGGCACCGGCCACCCGGACGGCGTCGACAAGCTCCGCTGGGCGGTCGCGCAGGTCTGGGCCGAGGACCGCGGGGACGACGGTGCCGACCCGGAGTGGGACGTCCCCGCCGGGAGCCTCCTCACGCACAACCTCCTGGTCCGCCGCGGCGGCACCTGGGACGTCCTCACGGACTGAGCCCGTCCCGGCTCCTCGGAAAACCGGGTGAGACGCCATGACCGGGATGCGTACTCTGCGGGTCATGGTGTCGACTCATCAGCTTCTGGCGTTCTCCGCGATGGCGCTGGCGATCATCCTGATCCCCGGGCCGTCCGTCCTGTTCGTCGTCGGCCGCGCGCTGGCGCACGGCCGGCGCACCGCGCTCGCGGGGGTGGTCGGCGGGGTGCTCGCCGCCCTGGTGCTGACCTCGGCGGTCGCGGTGGGCATCGGATCGGTGGTGGAACGCTCCGTCGTCGTGTTCACCGCGCTGAAGATCGTGGGCGCGGTCTACATCGTCTACCTCGGCGTGCAGGCCATCCGGCACCGGCGCTCGCTCCAGGAGGCGATCGCCGGGAGCGAGGCGGACCGCGGGGGCGGAAGGGCGCTGCTCCAGGGCTTCTTCGTGGGCATCACCAACCCGAAGACGACCGTGTTCTTCGCAGCCGTCCTCCCGCAGTTCGTGGTGCGCGAGAACGGCCACGTCGAACTCCAGATGATGGTGTTCGGCGCGATCTTCGCGGTGATCGCCCTGTGCTGCGACAGCGTGTGGGGGATCGCGGCGGGGACGGCCCGCGACTGGTTCGCCCGCTCGCCGCGCCGCCTCGCGGCGATCGGCGGCACCGGCGGGCTGATGATGATCGGCCTCGGCGTCACCGTCGCGGCGACGGGCCGCAAGGACTGAGGCCCGGCTAGACGCGCGTCCCGCGCGGCGCGGTCAGGGGCGCGGTGACCGGCGGCCGCCTGCCGAAGCGGCGTCGCAGCGGGTAGGCGAGCGCCACGACGGCGAGGCTGACCAGAGAGGCGATCAGCTGGGAGCGCTGCCCGTCGAGGAACGCCATCGAGACCAGCACGGCGAGCAGGGCGGCGATGACCAGCCAGGTCAGGTACGGGAACAGCCACATCCGGTAGGTGAGGCTCGCCGGGTCCTCGCGCCGCAGGCGGGGGCGCAGCCGCAGCTGCGAGAACAGGATCGCCAGGTAGACGAAGGCCAGCACGACCCCGATCGAGTTCATCAGGAACTTGAAGACCTGGTCGGGGGAGGCGTAGGACGCGATGACCGCCGCCCACGCGGCGACCGTCCCGAGCAGGATCGCCCGGACGGGGACGCCGCGCCGGTTCAGCCGCACCAGCCCGGCGGGGGCGTCGCCGTCGCGGGTCAGCACGTACAGCATCCGGGACGAGACGTAGATCGCCGAGTTGAGCACCGACAGGACGGCGGTGAGGATGACCGCCTGCATGAGGGTGCCGGCGGCGGGCACGTCCAGCCGGTCCAGGGCGCTGACGAACGGGCTGGTCAGGATCTTCGCGTCGTTCCACGGCAGGATCGACACGACGAGCAGGATCGACAGCACGTAGAACAGCGCGACGCGCCACAGCACGTTGCTCGTGGCCCTGGCGACGGCCCGGCCCGGCTCCTCGCTCTCCGCGGCGGCGATGGTGACGATCTCCGTCCCGCCGAAGGCGAACATCACCGCGACGACGGCGGTGAAGACCGATCCGGCGCCGTTCGGGACGAACCCGCCGTGCCCGGTGAGGACGGCGGCCCCGCCGGGCGAGTCCGGCCACAGCCCGGTGACGTACAGGACGCCGAGGACGACGAACACCAGGATCGCGGCGACCTTGATCGAGGCGAACCAGAACTCGAACTCGCCGAACGAGCGGACGGAGACGAGGTTCACCGCCGTCATCGCCACGAGCAGGGCGGCGGCCAGCGTCCACTGCGGCAGGCCCGTCCAGCCGGCGAGGATGCCGGCGCCCGCGGTCGCCTCGGCGCCGACGAGGATCACGTAGAGGTACCAGTACAGCCAGCCGATCGTGAACCCGGCGAAGGGGCCGAGCGCCATCCGCGCGTACTCGGCGAGGGACCCGGCGACGGGGCGCGCCACGACCATCTCGCCGAGCGCCCGCAGCACGCACAGCACGAGCAGGCCGGCCGCCGCGTACGACAGGACGGCGGCGGGCCCGGCGGTGCTGATCACGGCGCCGCTGCCGACGAACAGCCCGGCGCCGATCGCGCCCCCGATCGCGAGCATCGTCATGTGGCGGCGGCGCAGCCCGGCGCGCAGTCCGGCGCGGTCACTGCTCTCGGACATCACGACAACAGTAGATGACCTGCGCGGATGCGTCCGACGGGGGTCAGACCCCGCAGAGCGCGAAGTCGTCGAAGACCGCCTGCGGCCATCCGGTGGCGCCCGCGTTGCGGACGACGAGCAGGCCGCTGTTACCGGGAACGCTGCTCGGCGGGGTGGCGGCGGACGAGGCGACGGGCTTCCCGTTCACCCACATGGCGAGGTCGATGTTGCCGTCCTCGCGCTTGACGCAGGCGGCCTGGAGGCGGTCGGTGCCGCGCGGCTTGGGGACGGTGCCGGTCGTCACCGTCTGCGCCTGCCAGGTGGACAGCTTGGCGATGCGAGCGCGCCCGTCCGAGCTCAGGAGGAACGCGTAGCCGAAGCCTCCGTGGCAGTACACGCCCGCCTCGCCGAAGGCGTCCTTCGGCGTCACCTCGGCCTCGATGAGCTGGGAGTCGGGGATCCTGCCCACCGGAGCGTCGACGGTCGTGCGCGCGGCCTTCGGCAGGACGTGGATCTCGTACTTCCGGTCGCGGTAGGCCGCGTCGAACACGGGGGTGGCGGCCGTCTTCCAGCCGGAGTCCACGTCGTTGAACCGGTCGTCGAAGATCTTGTCCTTGACCTCCGGCGGTTCGTCGCCGAGGGCGGAGGCCGAGCCGGGGCCCGAGGCGTCCGGGGCGTCGTCGCCGCCCGGGATGTTGAGGGCTCCGATCACGGCGGAGACGGCGAGGACCGCGCCGGTCGCGGCGATGAGCAGGCCCCGGTTGCGGTGCGGCGACGGCCTCCTCGCAGGGGCCGCCGGGACCCGCGCGCCGACCGGACGCGTCGGCGGCACGGAGTCGACGCTCGTCAGAAGCGCGGGCGCAGGCTCCGGCGCCGGCGCCGGCTCCGGCTCCGAAGCGGGCGGAGTCGCGGGCGGCTCGTCCCGGCCGGTCAACGCCTGGAGCAGCTGGTTCACCGTCGGACGTTCGGCGGGGTCCTTGGCCAGCGACCGGGCCACCAGGTCGCGGACGGCCGGGTCGAGGCCGCCCAGGTCGGGGTCGCCGGACGTCACCCGGCTGATGACCTCCGGGAGCGTCCCGCCACCGAACGGGGCGCGCCCGGTGCCCGCGTAGGCGACGACGCAGCCCCAGGAGAACACGTCGGCCGCGGGCGTGATCTTCCGCTCGTGCATCAGCTCGGGCGCGATGTAGGCGGGCGTGCCGACGAACTGGCCGGTCCTGGTCGGGCCCTCGGTGGCGTCCAGCGCCCGGGCGATGCCGAAGTCGATCACACGCGGCCCGGTCGGGGACAGCAGCACGTTGGACGGCTTGAGGTCGCGGTGCACGATCCCGGCGCCGTGGATCGCGCCCAGCGCCGTCGCGATGTTGACCGCGAGGGCCTCCAGGTCGCCGCCGCGCAGCGGGCCGTCCGCCTTGACGGCCTCCTCGACGGACGGCCCGTTGACGTACTCGGTCACCACGTACAGCGGGTCGCCGTCGAGGCGCGCGTCCAGGACGGCGGCCGTGCAGAACCGGCTGACCTGCCGCGCCGCCGTCACCTCGCTGCGGAACCGGTCGTGGAACGCCTCGTCGTCGGCCAGCTCCGCGTTGATGACCTTGACCGCGACCCGCCGTCCCGACTCGTCCTCGCCGAGGTAGACGGTGCCCATGCCGCCCCGGCCGAGGCGGGCGGTGAGCACGTACGGGCCGAGCAGCCGCGGGTCTCGGTCGCGGAGGGGCGCCTGCATGGCTCGACTCCCGGGGGGTGGAGAGGGGCTGTGATTCAGTCTGTCGTACGGTCAGTCTCTTTGACGCCCGATCATGGGGCATCAGTTCACCGGACAGCGGGAGGAAAAGTGGACGTGACGGCGGACGTGCTCGGGCCCGGGTACGAGGCGATCGAGCTGCCGATGGGCCGCGACGCGGAGGGCGAGGTCGTGGCGACGCTCGTGCGGCGCCGGGGCGGCGGCGACCCGTCCCGGCGGGCGGTGCTCTACCTGCACGGCTTCGTCGACTACTTCTTCCAGCGGCACCTCGCGGACTTCTACGTCGAGCTCGGCTTCGACTTCTACGCGCTCGACCTGCGCAAGTACGGGCGCTCACTGCGTCCGCACCAGACCCCGAACTACGTCGAGAGCCTGTCGGACTACTTCCCGGAGATCGACGAGGCGGTGCGGATCGTCCGGGACGTGGACGGGCACGACACGCTGCTGCTGAACGGCCACTCGACCGGAGGCCTGGTCGCCGCGCTGTGGGCCGACAGGGCCAGGGGCAAGGGCCTGGTCGACGGCGTCTTCCTCAACAGCCCGTTCCTGGACCTCGCCGAGCCGCTGGTGATGCGCAAGGTCGGCGCGGGCCTGGCGCGGGCGCTGCGTCCCCGGTTCCCGAAGGCGAAGCTGCCCGCGGGCGTGTCCGACCGGTACCCGCGCAGCATCCACCGCGAGCACGAGGGCGAGTGGGAGTTCGACCTCGCCTGGAAGCCGCTCGCCGGGTTCCCGGTGCGGGCCGCGTGGCTGGCGGCCGTCCGCCGGGGGCAGCTGCGCCTGCACCGCGGCCTGGACGTCGACGTCCCGGTGCTGGTCATGGCGTCGACGCGCAGCGTCCGCCCGACCCGCAGGGTGCTGGACGTGACGGGCGCCGACGCCGTCCTGGACGTCGAGCACATGGCGAGGTGGGCGCCGCGGATCGGGCGGCACGTCACGCTCGTACGGATCGAGGGCGGCCTGCACGACCTGGTGCTGTCCGCCGAACCGGCCCGCTCGCAGGTCTTCGCGGAGCTGGCCCGCTGGACGAACGGCTACCTGCCGGACCGGCCGGCCCCCCGGCCTAGCTGAGGATCTTCGACAGGTCGAAGTCGTCGAAGTCGACGATGATCTGCTGCGCGGCGTTGCCGCCCCGGATGACCTCCAGACCGGCCTTGCCGTTGCCGAGCGGCTGGTCGGTGTCGGTCTTGTCGATGGCCAGATGGCCGTTCACCCAGAGCCTCAGCCGGACCTGCTTGCCGTCGTCGCCGCTCTCGCACGCGATCTGGAGCTTGTTGGACTCGCCCTCGGAGTAGCCGGAGACCGAGTCGGGGTTGTCGAGCTCCTTGGTGCCGCGGTCCTTGGTGGCCTTGCGGAGCACCGCGCCCTTGCCGTCGTTGCGGACCAGGAACATGTAGTAGTTGTCGTCGGCCGAGCGGCAGTAGAGCCCGTACATGCCGTCGGGGGACCCCTGGGCCACCTTGGCGCTGACCGTGGCCAGCATCGGGTCGGGGGCGAACTCGTCCTTGGGCACGTCGCGCCCCATCGTGCCCATGGTGCCGTAGGTCTGGATCCGGTAGGCGCCGTTGGTGTAGCTGTACTGCTCGCTGAAGCTGCCCCAACCGGAACCGTCGCTGGAGAACTCGTCGCTGAACGTCGTGGCCAGGTCGTCGGGCGGGCCGTCCGGGCGCAGGGCGAGGAACCCGACGACGGCGAGCAGGACGACGGCTGCCGCGACGGCGCCCCCGATGATCAGAGGGCGCCGGGAACGCCCGCCGCCCGGGCGGGGGGCGGGATGCGCGTCCTGGCGGGTGGCGCCGGTCCCCGGCGGCGCCGCGATCGGCGGGGTCGGCTGCTGGAAGGTGGCCTGGGCCGTCCGCGCCTGGACGGTCGGCTCGCTCGCGGGTCCGTGCCAGCTCGCCTGGACGGTCTCGGCGAGCCTCGCCGGGTCGGCCTGGCCGTTGCCGACGAGCCGTCCGAGCAGGTCCTGGACGGTCGGCCGCCGCCGGGGGTCCTTGTCGAGCGCGGCGGCGACGACGTCGCGCAGTGCGGGGTCGAGCCCGTCGAGCTTCGGCTCCTCGTGGACGACGCGGTAGAAGATCTCCGGGACCGTGGTGCCCGCGAACGGGGGGTGCCCCGTCCCGGCGTAGGCGACGACGCAGCCCCACGAGAACACGTCGGAGGCGGAGGAGACCTGCTCGCCGCGCAGCAGCTCGGGCGGCAGGTAGTTCGGGGTGCCGACGAACTGGCCGGTGCGGGTGGGGCCGTCGGCGGCGTCGAGGGCGCGGGCGATGCCGAAGTCGATGACGCGGGGGCCGGTGGAGGACAGCAGGACGTTGGCGGGTTTGAGGTCGCGGTGCACGATCCCGGCGCCGTGGATGGCGGCGAGCGCGGTGGCGACGCCGACCGCGAGGCCCTCCAGGTCGGAGCCGGGCAGCGGGCCGCGCTCGGAGACGGCCTTCTCCAGGCTCGGCCCGTCGATGTACTCGGTGACGACGTACAGGGGGTCGGTGTCCAGCTCGGCGTCCATCACGGGCGCGGTGCAGAACCGGCGGACCTGCCGCGCGGCGGTCACCTCGCGCCGGAACCGCTCCCGGAACGTGCCCTCGCCGGCGAGCTCCCGGTTGATCATCTTTACGGCGACGCGGCGCCCGGCGCTGTCCTCGCCGAGGTAGACCGTCCCCATGCCGCCCCGGCCGAGCCGCCCGACCAGCCGGTAGGGGCCGAGCTCTCCGGGGTCGCCGGGGCGCAGGGTCTCGCCGTTCTCTCCTGCGTGCGTGGTCATCATGATCCTGAGGGGCGTCGGGAGTCTTTGTGGTTGAACCCTAGCGGTCCACGATAATTCGGACGCGCCAAGCCGTCAGTGCGTTCGGCGTGCGCGCGGAAGAGTGCGGAAGGGCGGCAGCTTCTCGCCGGTGAGCCCGAACGCGTACGCCACGACCCGGCTGGACCAGCGCTGGCAGCCGACGACCAGCGCGTACAGGGCGCGCGGGTAGCGGCCGGTGAACGGGATGACCAGCCAGCTGAGCAGCATGACGACCACCAGGGCCGCGTACATGAGCAGCATCACGACCAGGTGCGGGACCACCAGCAGCCCCCTGAGCAGGGTGAGCCAGCGCCGCGGGCCGCGCCACGCGGCCGGGAACGGCAGGTCGACGAGGACCGTCTCCTCGCCCGGGCCGGGTTCGCGCACCGCGGGCGCCGGGGCCGGGGCCTTCGGCGCGGGCCTGGGCGCCGGGACCTCGACGGCCGCCGGCCGGCCGGCGGCCCGGCCCGGGGCCGGCTCCGCGGCCGGATCCGGCCCCTGCCACGACGCCGAGATCGTCTCGACGGCCTGGGTGAGGTCGGCCTTCTCCTGCCCGACGAGCAGGGTGAGCAGCCGCCGCGCCGTCGGCCGGTCGCGCGGGTCCTTGCCGAGCGCGGCGGCGACGACGTCGCGCAGCCGCGGGTCCAGGCCGGTGAGGTCGGGCTCGTCGTGCTCGATGCGGCGGAACGTCTCGGCGACGGAGCCGCCCTGGAACGGGGGGCGCCCCGTCCCGGCGTAGGCGACGACGCAGCCCCACGAGAACACGTCCGACGCCTGCTCGACCGGCTCGCCCCGCAGCACCTCGGGCGCGATGTAGGACGGGGTGCCGACGAACTGGCCGGTGCGGGTGGGGCCGTCGGCGGCGTCGAGGGCGCGGGCGATGCCGAAGTCGATGACGCGGGGGCCGGTGGAGGACAGCAGGACGTTGGCGGGTTTGAGGTCGCGGTGCACGATCCCGGCGCCGTGGATGGCGGCGAGCGCGGTGGCGACGCCGACCGCGAGGCCCTCCAGGTCGGAGCCGGGGAGCGGGCCCCTGTCCTGGACGGCCTTCTCCAGGCTCGGCCCGTCGATGTACTCGGTGACGATGTACGGCGGGTCCTGGTCGAGCTCGGCGTCGATCACGGGCGCGGTGCAGAACCGGTGGACGCGCCGCGCGGCGGTCACCTCGCGGCGGAACCGGGCGAGGAACGCCGGCTCCCCGGCCAGCTCGCGGTTGACGACCTTCACCGCGACCCGCCGGCCGTCGGGCTCGGCGGCCAGGTAGACCGTCCCCATGCCGCCGCGGCCGAGCCGCCCGAGCAGGCGGTACGGGCCGAGGACGCGGGGTTCGTCGTGCTCCAGCGGTCCGGCGGCGTACGTCGTCATGGGGGGCGGCGCTCCTTGTAAGATCGTCTGTCGGGGGCCAGCCTAGGGGAGGCCGGGTGCCCCGGCGGGACGGTCAGGGGATCAGCAGGAGCTTGCCGGTGCTGCGCCTGGCCTCCAGATCGGCGTGTGCGGCGGCGGCCTCGGCGAGGTCGTAGCGGCGGCCGACGTGGACCTTCACGGCCCCCGACTCCACCCACGCGTAGACGTCGGCGGCGCGCTCCAGCAGCTCCTCGCGCTTCTCGACGTAGTGGGCGAGGGACGGCCGGGTCAGGAACACCGACCCGGCCCGGTTGAGGCGCTGCGGGTCGAACGGCGGGACCGGGCCGCCCGCCGCCCCGTACAGGGCGAGGGTGCCGCGCCGCCGGAGGCTCTCCAGGCTCCCGTCGAACGTGGGAGCGCCGACGCCGTCGTACACCACGGCGACGCCCTCGCCGCCGGTGAGCTCCCGCACCCGCTCGGGGAACCCGTCGTAGCCCATCGTGGCGTCCGCGCCCGCGTCCTTCGCCAGCTTCTCCTTCTCCGGGGTGGACGCCGTCGCGATCACCCGGGCGCCGAGGGAGACGGCCGCCTGCGTGAGTAGCAGCCCCATCCCGCCCGCCGCCGCGTGCACGAGGACGGTGTCGCCCTCCCGGACCGGATACGTCGACCTGGTCAGGTAGTGCGCGGTCATGCCCTGCAGCAGCGACGCCGCCGCGTCCTCCAGGCTCACCCCGGCGGGCACGGGGACGACCTTGTCCGCCGGGACGACGGCCTTCTCCGCGTAGCCGCCCTGCACGTTCGCCCACGCGACGCGGTCGCCCGCCGAGAACTCCCGGACGCCCTCGCCGACCGCCGCGACCGTCCCGGCCGCCTCGACGCCCGGCGTGTAGGGGGTCTCCTGCGGGTAGGCGCCGGTCCGGTAGTACACGTCGATGAAGTTGATCCCGGCCGCCGCGACGTCGATCAGCACCTCGCCGGGCCCGGGCTCCGGGGCGGGGCGCTCGGACGCCTCCAGGACCTCCGGGCCGCCGGGGCGGGTGATGACGATCGCGCGCATGTCGTTCTCCTGACGGTCGGTTCGCGGTGACGTTCCGGGAGAACCCGGGGCCGTCGGAAGCTATTCCACCGGAGGGGCGCTCACACCCAGTCGCGCATGGTCCGGCCGACGAGCGTCACGGCCTCCTCCACGCGGGCGGCGACCGTCCCGGGGTCCCAGATGTCGTGGCGGGCGCAGTCCTCGAACGCGACCTTGGTCGCGGCCAGGTAGAACGACACGACGATCCGCGGCCGCAGGTCCTGTTCCATGTCGACGCCCTCGCGGCGCGCGATCTCGGTGGCGAGCGCCTCCGCCGACGCCGAGTACCGCGCCATCTGCGCCGCCATCAGCGACGGCGTCGCCTCGATCACCTGCCGGACGCGGCGGAACCGGGCGCTGTCGGCGGGGTCGCTCTCGGCGATCGTGCGCAGCACGACGCGCAGCGACTCGAACAGCGCGGTGAACGGCCGCTCCCCGGGGGGACGGGCCGCGAGGGCCTCCTCCAGCACCTGGTCGTGCTCGGTGAGGAAGCTCGTGACCACGTCCTCCTTGGTGCCGAAGTAGCGGAAGAAGGTGCGCTGCGACACCTCGACCGCCGCCACGATCTCGTCGATCGTCGTCGCCTCGTACCCCTGGGCGAGGAACAGGTCCAGGGCCGCGTCGATGAGCGCGAGGCGGGTCCGCTGCTTCTTGCGCTCGCGGAGCCCGGCCAGGGCGCGGTCCTGCTCGGCACCGTGCCCGTGGACGCGGTGGTGTGTGTGGCCTGACGGGTCGCCGGCGGGGACGGCGCTCATCGGCTCGCTCCTTCTTTTTTGGCTGACGCGGGCGATGCCCGCCTCACAGAGGCTTTTATCACGGACGGCCCCTCCGCATGCGGGCCAGGTTCCGAGGACCGGAAACCATCCGCGCGGTGATTGGCCCGTATCCGGACGGCGCGTTACACCGCTTCTGCGGACCATCCCCTGGCGGGCGGGGTACACCCGTCCCCACTCTTGGGATTCTCCCCGCACGGCCGCCGGATCGGAGTCATGCTGAGGACCGGTCACCAACCGTCGCCGGAGGATCGCTCAAGGTCATGACGGCGGCTCGGATCGGCTGAGGCGGCTGATGTGTCTGTAGTCGGTGGGCGGGAGATCGCCGAGATGCGCCGGCGTCACCTCGCGGCGCTCGCGCGCGAGGTCGAGGCCCGGGGCCTGGCCTGGCGGTTCGCCGGGCCCGGGGAGTCCCTGCTGGCCGTCTACGTGCCGGGCACGGGACGCCATGTGATCGTCCTCGCCACCCCGTGCGGCGACGGCTGGTACTACCTGTGGCCGGCGGGGGGCATGGCCGACGCCGACCGCCCCGCCGAGGTGGCCGACCGCGTCCGCGCGCTTCTCGGCTGACCCCGCCTTGCTCCCCGGGCCCGGGGTTCCCTAGACTCGTGCTCCGAACGTTTGTTCGAGAACGAGGTCCGCATGCTCTTCCCCCGTGCGGCGAGCGCGAGGGGGAGGCTGATGACGCGCGTGTTCGGCGATCCGGTGGACGTCTGGGTGAGCGACGGCCGTCCGGTCCGGTTCGTCTGGCGTGGCCGGCTCTACACCGTCCGGCGGGTGCTGGAGCACTGGGTCACGACCCGCGACTGGTGGCGGGAGCGGCAGCCCGACGGCGAGGCCACTGGCGAGCGGGAGTTCTGGCGGATCGAGGCGACCCCGGACCGGGAGATCGGCGTCTACGAGCTGCGTTATGACGTGGCCGCCGACAGCTGGCTGCTATCCCGGGTATGGGACTGACGTGCATATTCATGTCGCTTCGTCCTATTCGCTCCGGTTCGGTGTGGCGCCGCCCGCGGCGCTGGCGGAGCGCGCGGCGGTCCTCGGCATGGAGACGCTGGCGCTGACCGACCGCGACGGCCTGTACGGCGCCGTCCGGCACGTCCGGGCGTGCGCGGACGCGGGGATCGGCGCCGTCGTCGGCGCCGACCTCAGGGTCGCCTCCACCGGGGAGGAACGCGTCGTGGTCCTCGCCGAGGGCCGCGCCGGATGGCGGTCGCTGTGCCGGCTGGTGACCGCGGCGCACGCGGCGGGCGAGCGCGGCCGCCCGCTGGTGACCAGGGAGATGGTCGGCGCCCACGCCGAGGGCCTCATCGTCCTGCTCGGCCCGGCGTCGGACGTCGGGCGGGCCCTCACCGGGCGGCGCCCGGACGTGGCGGCGGCCAGGCTGGCGGCCTGGCGCGCCACCGCCGAGACCGTGATCGAGATCGTCGATCACCGCGACAAGGGCGACGGCCCGCGCGCGGCGCGGATGCTCGCGCTCGCCCGCGAGGCCGGCGTGCCCGCCGTGCTCGGCAACGCCGTCCGCTACCTGGACCCGTCGGACCACCCGGTCGCGCAGGTCCTGGACGTGACGCGCCGCCTCGTCCCGCTCGACCGGCGGCACCTGGACGACCGCACCGGCCAGGCGTACCTGAAGTCGGTCCCCGAGATGCGCCGGGTCGCGGAGGCGATCTGCGGCCCGGACGGGGCGGACGCGCTGCTCGCGGCCACCCGGCGGCTGTCGGAGCGCTGCGTCCTCGATCCCGGCCGCGACCTCGGCATGGACGAGGTCCACCTGCCGGCCGTCGACGGCGACCCGCACGCGCGGCTCGCCGCCCGGTGCGCCGACGGGATGGCGCGGCGCGGGCTCGACGGGTCGCGCGAGGCCGCGGCCCGGCTCGACCAGGAGCTCGGCGTGATCGGGCGCAAGGGCCTGGCGCCGTACTTCCTCACGGTCGCCGACGCCGCCGCGCTGATCAGGGCGCGCGGCATCCGCTGCGCGATCCGCGGCTCGGGCGCGGGCAGCCTGGTCAACTACCTGATCGGCATCGGCGACCTGGACCCGCTGCGGCACGACCTGGTGATGGAGCGGTTCCTCGCCGACAGCCGCGAGGGGCTGCCCGACATCGACCTGGACGTGGAGTCGGCCCGCCGGCTGGAGGCCTACCAGGCGCTGTTCGACCGGTTCGGCGCGGACGCCACGGCGTGCGTGTCGATGATGGAGACCTACCGGGCGCGCAGCGCGCTGCGCGACGTCGGCAACGCCGTCGGGCTCCCGCCGCACGAGATCGACGCCATCGCCAAGGCGTTCCCGCGGATCCGGGCGAACCAGATCCGCGCGGCGCTGGACGACCTGCCCGAGCTGCGGCAGAGCAACCTGGCGGCGGGGCGCCTGGAGGTGCTGTTCCGGATCGCCGAGCGCCTGGACGGGCTGCCCCGCCACATCGCCATGCACCCGTGCGGCGTCCTGCTGTCGAACCCGGGCCTGCGGGACCGGACGCCGGTCGAGCGCGCCGCCGTGGGGTTCCCGATGAGCCAGTTCGACAAGGACGACGTCGAGGCGATGGGGCTGCTCAAACTCGACGTGCTCGGCGTCCGGATGCAGTCGGCGATGGCGCACGCGGTGGCGGAGGCCGCCCGGGTCACGGGGGAGACGATCGCGCTGGAGGACGTCCCGCGCGACGACCCCGCGACGTACGCGCTGGTGCGCACGTCCCGGACGCTCGGCTGCTTCCAGATCGAGTCGCCCGGCCAGCGGGAGCTGATCGGCCGGCTCCAGCCCCGCGACCTGGACGACCTGGTCATCGACATCTCGCTGTTCCGCCCCGGCCCCGTCAACTCCGACATGGTGACGCCGTTCCTGGAGGCCCGCGCCGGGACCCGGGAGCCCGCCTACCCGCATCCCGACCTCGAACCGGCGCTGCGGGAGAGCCTCGGCGTGGTCGTCTTCCACGAGCAGGTGCTGCGCGTCATCGACGTGATGACCGGATGCGGCCTGTCCAAGGCGGAGGCGGCGCGCCGGAGCCTGAACCACGAGCGGGGCCAGGCCGTGGTCGGCGCCTGGTTCCGGGAGCGGGCGCTGGCGCGCGGCTACGACGGGGCGACGGTCGAGCGCGTGTGGCGGATGCTGACCGCGTTCGGCGCGTTCGGCTTCTGCAAGGCCCACGCCGCGTCGTTCGCGCTGCCCACCTACCAGTCGGCCTGGCTGAAGCGGCACCACACGGCCGCCTTCTACGCCGGCGTCCTCACCCACGATCCCGGCATGTACCCCAAGCGGGTCATCCTCGACGACGCCCGGCACTTCGGCGTCCCGATCCTGCCGCTGGACGTCAACCGCTCGGACGCGGACTGGCGCGCCGAGATCGTCCCGGCGGGCGGCCCGGCCGGGATCCGGGTCGCGCTGAGCGAGGTCAGGGGAATCTCCGACGCCGAGATCGGCAGGATCACCGGGGCCCGGCCGTACCGGTCGCTGCCCGACTTCTGGCGCCGCGCCCGGGTCTCGCGGCCGATCGCCGAGCGGCTGGTCCTGGCGGGCGCGTTCGACGCCCTCCACGACGGCGTCCCGCGCCGCGACCTGCTGTGCCGCGTCGGCGCCCTCGACCGGGTCACCGCCCGTCCCGCGCGCGTCCCGGAGGGCCAGCTCCCTCTCGGCCGGGAGGACGGCGACGGGGACCTGACCGGCGTGGAGGCAGGCCTGGCGGAGGAGATCCCGGCGGGCGGGCTGCCGCCGATGACGCCCGCCGAGGTGGTCGAGGCGGAGCTGGACATCCTGGGCATGGACGTGAGCCGGCACGTCATGACCTTCTACGCCGGGCTGCTCGCCGGGCTCGGCGTCGTCCGCGCCGCCGACCTGCCGGGACGTCCGGACAAGAGCGAGGTCCTGGTCGCCGGGGTCAAGGTGGCGACGCAGACCCCGGCGGTCAGGTCGGGGCAGCGGGTCATCTTCGCCACGCTGGACGACGCGACCGGCCCGGTCGACCTCACGTTCTTCGAGTCGGTGCAGGACCGGTGCGCCGCCACCGTGTTCGGCTCCTGGCTGCTCGTCGCCCGGGGCCGGCTCCGCCGTGCCGGCGACCGCGCCGTCTCGATCACCGCGAACGCCTGCTGGGATCTCAACGCCCTGCACGAGGAGTGGCGCCGCGGCGGCCCGGACGCCGTCCGGGCCGCCATGGCGGGCCCGCCCGGCCGGGGGCGTCCGGTGGGCCGCCGCATCGTCCAGCCCACGGGCTTCGCGATGTCGCCGTACTCCGACATCGGCCACGCAGGCCCGGCCGTCAGGCGCCCGCCGCGCACCGCCCTCTGGCACACCAGCCAGGGAAGCTCCGGCCCCACCCCTACCTGATCCGGTCCGAACCGGTCACCGGGTGATCTGGATCCGGGTGATCTGGAAGACGGTGGCCATGCACAGGGCGGCGGCCAGAGCCTGGAAGGCGGCCGCGGCCACGCCGACGTGCACGTCGAGGCGTGCGTCGGCGAGTGTCTCGACGCTGCCGTGCGCGAACACGCGGCCGAGGACGAGGCCGAGCAGGGCGCACGCCCACCAGCCCACGACGACGAGCCCGGCCGCCTGGCGCTCGGCCGTCCGGTACCGGCCGCTGTTCACCCACACCTCGTAGACCATCCGGGGCGGCAGCCACAGGTTGACGACCGGGAGGAACCAGCCGAGCAGCACCCAGGCGCGGTGGTGGCGGTGCGGGCCGGGGGACTGGTGGAACGCCCGCCACAGCCAGGTCAGGTACAGCAGGCCGGTGACCGCCGCCATGATCGTGCCGATCGTGAACACGTCCGCGTAGGGCGCGAGGGCCCTGCCGGTGGCGGCGGCGTCGTAGCTGTCGTGCGTCGCGCCGTGCAGCGGACGAGCCAGCCTGAGCAGGCTGATCCCCGAGCCGAGGGCCACGAACGCGTTGAAGCCGAGCAGCATGAACACGGCCACGCCGACGGCGCGGAAGTCGCGGCGCCGCGCCCACGCGCCGCAGGCCGGGCACCGGTCGACCTCGGTCGGGATGATGTCGCCGCACAACGCACACGGCATGATCCACCTCCCCAGGGCCTTTGCTGTCGGCTGTTTTGGATACTACGTACGTTTGACTGGCACGGCCCAACGGGAGTTCAGGCCCTTACAGGATCGTCACATGTGAAATACGAGCCATGTCGCCGCGCCCGTCGCGGCCGCGGCGGCGGCGGCCCAGGCGGCGAGGCGCCCGAGGCCGCCTGTGGACAGCAGCCGCTCGGGGCGGAACCGGGTCACCGCCAGCAGCGCCCACCATTCGGCGGTCAGCGCGATCGTCGCGTACAGCGACCCGAGGCCGATCAGGGCGAAGAACAGGACGGTGCCCGCCGGGGTCGCGACGTGCGCGAACAGGGCGGGGCCCCGTGCCGGTCCGTGCAGGCCCCGCCGCAGGGCCAGCAGGACGGCGCCCCAGCCCACGGCGAACAGCACCCACACGACCAGCACGGTCACGGGCAGTCCGTTCAACGACTCCGGTGCCAGTGCCGAGCCTCCCCCGTCTTCCGTCCCTTCCCCCGTCCGCGTTCCCCTCGCCGAGGCGGTCAGGTCATGAGGCCCGACTCCCAGGCCCACGCGGCCGTCGCGACCCGGTTCCGCGTGTCCAGCTTGCGGTTGACGCTGCCGAGATGCGTCTTGACCGTGGAGAGCGACACGTACAGTTCCGCGGCGATCTCCTCGTTCGTCCGGCCGCGCGCGACGAGCCTGACCACGTCCAGCTCCCGCTCGGTGAGCGGCTCGCGCGGCCGGACGGGCCGCGCGGGCGGCCTGGCCAGGTGCTCCAGCAGCCGGACGGTGACGGACGGCGACACCAGCGACCCGCCGTTCGCCGCCGCGCGGACGGCCTCCACCAGCAGCGCGGGCCCGCTGTCCTTCAGCAGGAACCCGACCGCGCCGCCGCGCAGCGCGCCGTAGACGTACTCGTCCATGTCGAACGTCGTGACGATCACGACGCGGGGCGGGTCGGGGACGCCCGGCCCGGCGAGGGCGCGGGTCGCCTCCAGCCCGTCCATCCGCGGCATCCGGATGTCGAACAGGCACACCTCGGGACGCAGGCGGCGGGCCAGCGCGACGGCCTCGGCGCCGTCGGCGGCCTCCCCGACCACCTCCATGTCGGGCTGCGAGTCGACGATCATCCGGAACCCGGTCCGGACCATCTGCTGGTCGTCGGCGATCAGTACGCGGATGGTCACCCTGCCGATTGTGTCGCATCACCGGTTATCCGTCCGAAACGGGGAGCCGTGCGACGACCTCCCACCCGCCCTCGGGGCGCGGGCCCGCGTGCAGCCGCCCGCCGAGCGCGCCGACCCGCTCGCCCAGCCCGGTGAGCCCGAACCCGCCGGACGGCAGCCGCCGTCCACCGCGCCCCCGCCCGTCGTCCCGCACGGCGACCTCGACGTCGTCTCCGACCCGCGCGAGCGTGACCCGCACGGTCGCGGCGTCGGCGGCATGCTTGCGGACGTTGGTCAGCGCCTCCTGCACGACGCGGTGCGCCGACGCCGCGACCTCCGGCGGAAGCGTCCCGAGGCCGGGCTCCAGCGTGAGCGCGGCCGGCGGGTGGGTGAACCCCTCGACGAGGTCCCTGAGCCGCGCGATGTCGCCGAGCGGACGGGTGCTGGAGCCGCCGTCCGGTACGGCCTCCCCGTCCGCGGCGTCGACGTTCTGGGCGTCGCGCAGCAGCCCGACCATGCGCCGCATCGACGTGAGCGCCTCGGTGCCGGCCTTCTCGATCTCGCCGAGCATCCGGTCGAGCTGCTCCTGCGTCTGCGCGGCGCCGGACCCGGCCGTGAACCTCGCCGCCTGCGCCTGGACGACGATGCCGGTCACGTGGTGGGCCACGAAGTCGTGCAGGTCGCGGGCCAGCTCCAGCCGCTCGTCGCGCCGCGCC
Source organism: Actinomadura sp. NPDC048955 (assembly GCF_040649435.1). Taxonomy (NCBI): domain Bacteria; kingdom Bacillati; phylum Actinomycetota; class Actinomycetes; order Streptosporangiales; family Thermomonosporaceae; genus Actinomadura; species Actinomadura sp. NPDC048955. The sequence goes on along the minus strand of NZ_JBEZJI010000006.1, from coordinate 139,913 downwards.
GACGCCAGCGACCTGGCCCGCCGCGCGTCCAGCGCCCGCAGGTAGAGGCCGACGCCGAGCGCGATCGCCACGGTGATGCCGAGCGGCGCGGTGAACAGCGCCGCCGCGATCGGCGACCAGCGCAGCGGGGTCGCCAGGATCGCCGCGCCGAGCAGCACCGCGATGGGGACGAGCCGGTCGCGGCGGGCCTTCCACACCACCCGCGCGATGACGATCAGCAGGCCGCCGATCTCCGCGAACAGGCTGGGGGCGCCGGCCTCGGGCCGGACCACCGTGCCGAGGTACAGGGTGCTGAGCGCCGACAGGGCCCCCGCCCCGGCCGCCCACACCAGGAAACCGCGCCCCGAGACCGCAGCGAAGTTGGCCACCGCCGCGACGAACACCATCCACAGGGCGGAGGGGTCCCCGATCCCGGCCGCCGTGCACGCCAGCAGATACAGGCACGCGAACCCGGCGTACGCCGCGCGCACCACGCAGCCGCCCACCGAATGGATGCGATCCAGCCGTGCCCCTACGTCACTCACGCTCAGGCAGCGTACGACCCGACACGCACCACGGAATCGACCATTCGGCCGATCCCACTCCCCGCTAGGCGCCTCCACGCCCGATGTGGGCGCCCGCCGCCGCGCCGGTCCGCTGTTGCGCTCTGTGATCGCTGAGCCTGCCCCCGCGTCCCGGTCGGCTCGAATAAAGGTTCGAGAATGTCAGACCCTCCGCGTAGCGTTGACCTTGTGATTCGGGAGACATCGGGAACAGATGTCGAACCGGATCGCTTTCAACGACGTACCTAGGGGTATGTGACAGACGGTGGCGCTCGCACAGGCGCGGCCCCACCGGGCGAAGGAAGGGGCGTTGGCAGTGAGCGCAGCGACCGGCACGTTCCATCTCACCCACCCGCGGCTGTACGGGCCCGCCGAGCGGACCGTCGTGGAGCCGTGGCTCACCGAGCTCTCCCATGCGACGCTGAACGCCTACGCCGAGACCGCGCCCCCGCTCGCGGCGGTCGAGGCCCTGCCGGTGCGTCCGCAGCCCCTGCCCGCCCGCCGCGTCGCCGTGGCGGCCTGACACGAACCACCGGAAAGGGATCGAGGCCCGCGCCTCGATCCCTTTCTTCTTGCCTTCATGTCTCACATATTGATACACATTTCTCAAATTCTGAGAAGCCGTCGTACGGTGAGGGCACCGGACACAGAGAGGTGATCCCCATGACCGCGAAGGCGACCTACACCCACGGCCACCACGAGAGCGTCCTCAGCTCGCACCAGTGGCGCACGGTCGAGAACTCCGCCGCCCACCTGGCCGGGCACCTGCGGCCCGGCCTGTCGGTGCTGGACGTCGGCTGTGGGCCCGGGACCATCACCGCCGGGATCGCCGAACGCGTCGCGCCGGGCCGCGTCGTCGCCGCCGACTCGGCCGAGGCCGTCCTGGACGAGGCCCGCCGGAACACCGCCTCGCTGGACAACGTCGAGTTCGCGGTCGCCGACGTCCACGCCCTGGACCATCCCGACGGCACGTTCGACGTCGTCCACGCCCACCAGGTCCTGCAGCACGTCGGCGACCCCGTCCAGGCGCTGCGGGAGATGCGCCGCGTGGCCCGGCCCGGAGGGATCGTCGCCGTGCGCGAGGCCGACTTCGGCACGATGACCTGGTACCCGGACCCGCCCGGCATGGACGCCTGGCTGCCCATCTACTACAAGGTCGCGCGCGGCAACGGCGGCGAGCCCGACGCCGGCCGCCGCCTGGTCTCCTGGGCGCGCGCCGCCGGGTTCACCGACGTCACCGCGTCCGCCTCCGCCTGGTGCTACGCCACCCCGCAGGAGCGCGAGTGGTGGAGCGAGTCGTGGGGCGGCCGCCTGATCAGGTCGTCGGTCGCCGACCACGCCGTCGCCGGCGGCCACGCCACCCGCGCCGAGCTCCAGCGCGTCTACGAGGGCTGGAAGGCGTGGGCCGCCGCCGAGGACGGCTGGTACTCCGTCACCCACGGCGAGATCATCTGCCGCGCCTGACCGGCTGGGGCCGTCAGAAGGGGCCGGTGAGGTCGCCGAGCTTGTCGGTCAGCTGCAGGTTGTGGGAGTAGTCGACCGGGACGGTGATGACGGAGACCGCGTCGTCGGCGAGGGCCTTGCGGAGGGTGGGCAGCAGTTCGGCGGCCGACTCGACTCGGTAGCCGCGGGCGCCGAAGCTCTCGGCGTACCGGACGAAGTCGGGGTTGCCGAACCTGATGTTGGAGCTGCGCCCGAGGTCGAGGTCCATCTTCCACTCGATCAGCCCGTACGCGGAGTCGTCCCAGATCAGCACGGTGATGGGGATGTTCTCGCGGACGGCCGTCTCCAGCTCCTGGCTGTTCATCAGGAACGCGCCGTCCCCGGTCGCGGCCAGCACCCTGCGGTCCGGGTGCGCGAGCTTGGCGGCGATCGCGCCGGGGACGGAGAAGCCCATCGACGACAGGCCGTTGGAGACGAGGAGCGTGTTCGGCTCGTAGGTCGGGTACATGCGCGCCATCCACATCTTCACCGCGCCGGTGTCGGCGAGGACGATGTCGCTGCGGCCCATGGCGGCGCGGACGTCGGCGACGATGCGGCGGGGGGAGAGCGGGTGGCCGTCCTCGGTCGCCCCCTCGGCCAGCTCCTCCTGGAGCATCTGCCGGATCCTCTGACCAGTCGAGCGGAGCTCGTCCGTTGGATGGTGGCGGGTGGGGGCTGGAGGACGGTCCGTCGAGCGGAGCTCGTCCGTTGGATGGTGGTGGGCGGGGGCTGGAGGACGGTCTGTCCCGTTCATGTCGAAGCGGCGGTGGACGGAGTCGGCGAGGGCGCGAAGCGAGCGCGAGATGTCGCCCTGGATGCCGACCTCGACCGGGTAGTGGTCGTCGACCTCGGCGGGCGACTGGTGGATGTGGATGATCTTCTTGTCCGCGTTCGGGTTGATCTTGACGGGGTCGAACTCCTGGAGCTCGTAGCCGACGGCGATCAGCACGTCCGCCTCGTCGAAGCCGAAGTTGACGTAGTCGTGGCGCATGAAGCCGACCGCGCCGAGGGCGTTGCGGTGGTCGTCGGGGAAGACGCCCTTGCCGTTGAAGGTGGTGGCGACCGGCAGGCCGAGGCGCTCGGAGAAGTACACCAGGGCGTCGCTCGCGCGGGCCCGGGTGGCGCCGTGGCCGGCGAGGACGACCGGCCGCCGCGCGAGGGCGAGCACGTCGGCGGCGCGGGCGATCTGGGCCGCGGAGGGCTCCTGCGCGCGCACGACGTTCACCGGCAGCGGCCCGAGGGAGGCGGGGACCTCGGCGGACTCGACGTCCTCCGGGATCGCCAGGTAGACGGCGCCGGGGCGTTCGGTCTGCGCCGTCTTGAACGCCTTGCGGACCATCTCGGGCAGCGCCTCCGCCCGCGGCGCCAGCTCCGACCACTTGGTGATCGGGCGGAACAGGGACACCAGGTCGACGATCTGGTGCGACTCCTTGTAGATCCGGTCCAGGCCGACCTGGGCGGAGATCGCGACGACGGGCGTGCTGTTGGTGGTGGCGTCCGCGACGCCGAGCTGGAGGTTGATCGCGCCGGGGCCGAGCGTGGCGGAGGCCACGCCCGCCTTCCCGGTGAGCCGGCCGTAGATCTCCGCCATGAACGCGGCGCCCTGCTCGTGCCGGACGAGGACGTACCGGATCGGCGAGTCGTTCAGCGCGTCGACGAAGTGGATGTTCTCCTCGCCCGGGATGCCGAAGACGTACTCGACGCCTTCCGCCTCAAGGGTCCTGACGAGAAGCCGGGCGGCGTCCTGCGTGGACATCGTGTGTCCCATCTCCAGTCTGCGTCTGTCCTGGGTGCTTCCGGTGCAGCACCCGGGTCCCTACCTCCATTCCGCGCGATGATGTGTTCTCGATCTCTCAGGAGTCGGCCATCTCCTTGATGGCGCGCAGCGTCGGCTCGTCCTTCACCCCGGCGATGAGCAGGGTGGTCACCGGGCTGTCCCGCCACAGCGCCAGCCTCTCCCTGATCCGCCCGAGCGGGCCCAGGAGGGAGATCGCGTCGGCCAGCCCGTCCGGCACGGCCTTGATCGCCTCGTCCCGGCGGCCGTCGAGGAACAGCTCCTGGACGCGTCCCGCCTCCTCCGCGTAGCCGAGCCGGCCGATGAGGTCGAGGTGGAAGTTGCGGTCCTTGGCGCCCATCCCGCCGATGTAGAAGGCCAGCGGGATCTTGGCGAACTCCAGCGCGGCGGCCAGGTCGTCGGTGACGATCGTGGTGACGGTCGCGGCGATCTCGAAGCCCTCGGGGCGTGCGGCCAGCGAGCCGCCGAAGACGGGCTCGATCTGCTCGGGGTCGACGAACAGCGGCAGCCAGCCCTGCGCGACCTCGGCGGACAGCGCGACGTTCTTCGGCCCCTCCGCGCCCAGGTAGACCGGAATCTGAGGGCGCAGGGGGTGGGCGATCGACTTCAGGGGCTTGCCGAGGCCCGACCCGCCCGGGTAGGGCAGCGGGTAGTGCGGGCCCTCGCTGGTGACGGGGGCGTCGCGGCGCCACACCTGCCGGACGATGTCGAGGTACTCGCGGGTGCGGGCGAGCGGCTTCGGGAACGGCTGCCCGTACCAGCCCTCCACGACCTGCGGGCCGGACGCGCCGAGCCCGAGGATCACGCGCCCGCCCGACAGGGCGTCCAGGGTCAGCGCGTGCATGGCGGTGGCCGCCGGGGTCCGCGCCGACATCTGGACGACGGCCGTGCCCAGCTTGATCCGGGACGTGCGGGCGCCGTACCAGGCCAGCGTGGTGAACGCGTCCGAGCCGTACGCCTCGGCGGTGAACACCGAGTCGTAGCCGCAGCGCTCGGCGGCCAGGACCGTCTCGGTCTGGTCCTCGGGGTCGCGCTGCCAGTAGCCGACGTTGATGCCGAGCTTGAGTTCCGCGGTCACGTTGCACCCTCCGGTAGTCGACGCACCGGCGATACTAGAACACGTTCTATTTTCGCGGAAGGGGACCCGCTCCGGGGTTGGGCCGCGGAGGTGCCCAGGTACGGCGCGGGGCCGCGGCGAACCTCGCCGCGGCCCCGCCACCGGTCGCTAGCTCTCCTTGATCCCGTCCAGCAGATCCCGCCAGGCGGCCGGCGTCAGCACCAGGGCCGGCCCGGACGGGTCCTTGGAATCGCGCACCGCGCGCAGGTCACTGGACAGGGCGGCCATCTCGACGCACTGGTCTCCGCTTCCGCTGCGGGACGACTTGCGCCAGACGGCCAGGGTGAGTTCGCGCTGGAGGTGGGTCACAGGCTGCTCCTTGCTGCCTTGGCTATGAGGTGCGCGGACTCCTCGGGGGACAAGGCCCGCTTCACGATCCGTTCGAAGCGGTCCCTATGTTTTGCTATTTCCTCGGCGCTCTCAAGGTAAACGTCGCCCATAGTGCCCTCGACGTAGGCGATATCGGGGTCTGCGGGGTCTGGATACGACAATATGGTGAAACGTCCATCCAAGCCCGCATGCGCCGCTGCTGTGTAGGGGAGTACCTGGATCGTCACGGATGGGCGGGTCTCTCCGGCGGTGACGAGGGCGTCCAGCTGGGCCCGCATCACCTCCTCGCCGCCGATCGGCCGGCGCAGCACCGCCTCGTCGAAGATCACCTGGAGGCGCGGCGCGTCGGCGCGGTCCAGCAGCGCCTGCCGGATCTTGCGGGCGGAGATGCGGCGCTCGATCTCCTCGTCCGAGGGCAGCAGCCGGCCCGCCGTGATCACCGCGCGGGAGTAGTCCTCGGTCTGCAGCAGCCCGTGCACGAGCTGCGGGTCCCAGGTGCGGATGTGCGAGGCCTCGTCCTCCAGCGCGACGTAGCTGCCCGCGAAGACGTCCTGGTAGGCGGTCCACCAGCCGCGCTGACCGGCCTGCCGGGCCAGGGTGATGAGCGCGTCGCGGTCCGGGCTCGGCACGCCGTACAGGTCGAGGATGTCGGCGATGTCGCCGGGCTTGGGGCGGGTCTGGCTGGTTTCCAGGCGGGAGACGGTGGCTCTCGACCAGTCGAGCCGGTCCGCCACCTCCTGCAGCGTCAGGCCCTGCTCATCGCGCAGCTTGCGGAGCTCCCTGGCGAGGCGGCGGCCACGGACGGTGGGGCGGTAGGTCATGGGAGTGGAGTCTTTATCACTCCCGCCGCCCGTCACAACGCGATTGACGAACCCGGCAGGAAGGTCAGAGCAATTCCATGAAGGGTGTTGCGATTGTGAGAATCTCACGAGACTCTTGGATCCGTGATCGGTCGTAAACCGACAGTGACGATCGATCGCGCCCGCCCGCCCTTCGCACTCGCACCAGTCACGCGGGAGGAACCGTGAAGACCACGCCAGCTGATCTGACGGCGGAGACCATGGCCGACGCCCTGGCGGGCGGTGATCCAGCCCGGGGCGACGGCGTGCCCGGCTGGGTGTGGGCCCTGCCGGGCGGCCCCGGAGGCGCCGGGTACGCCCGCCGCGTCCTCTGCGGCGCCCTCGCCTCCCTCGGGGTGCCGCCGGACGGGGCGGCCGACGCCCGTCTCATGGTGAGCGAACTGGCCACCAACGCCCACCAGCACGCCGGAGAGCACGGCCCCCACGAGCTGTGGCTCTACATGGGGGACGGGACGGCGGGCGAAGTGCGTTGCGCCGTCTTCGACACCTACGCGGGAGCCGGACTGCCCGTGTACTCCTGGACGTCCGGCGACTGCGGGCGAGGGCTCAGCATCGTCCACGAACTGTCCCACGGACGCTGGGGCCTGCGGCGGACCCTCTCCCGCCTCGGGCCGCCCGTCCGGGGCAAGGCCGTCTGGTTCGCCGTACCCGGAACCATCGAGACGCCTTCCGACTAGCCGTGTTCTCGAAGTCCCGGTCCACGCAGCTCGCCTGGCGGCTCGCTACGTGACCGGGCCTGGGCGAACGCGGCATCGCTTCGCGATCTGCCCGGTTCCGCTCGCCTCCGGCTTTGCGGCACCGGGCAGGTCACGCGTTCGCGCGTGGCCCAGGCGGCTTCGAGATGAGTCCTAACCCGCGCCTGCCCGTGGCCGGGTCTACCGAGTCTTCTCCAGGGCGGGGCCGATGTCGCTGACCAGCGCGAGCAGCGACCGGGTGAGCAGCGTGCGCACCTGGTCGCGGTCGAGGGTCTTCTCCTGGAGCCACTGGCGCGTCGCCGCGTCCGCGAGTCCGGAGTAGGCGCGCAGCACGGCCCGCAGCGTCTCGGTGGGCTCGGCCACGCCCAGCACGGCCAGCATGTGCTCGACCGTCTCGTCCCGGAACCGGTTGACGATGCGCAGGAGTTCGGGGTCCTGCCCGAACCCCTCGGCGTCGAGCGCGGCGAACCACGTGGTCGCGTTGCGCTCGGCGGTGTCGAGGAACAGGTTGACGAGCAGCTCGACCGCCTCGGGCAGCGCCAGCCCCTCGTCCGGCGGCGGGGCCTGCATCGCGGCCGAGGCGGTCAGCCCCTGGACGACCTTGAGGAACAGCTCCCGCTTCGTCCCGAAGTAGTAGTGGATCAGGCCGCGCTGCACGCCGGTCTCCCGCGCGATCGCGGCCGTGGACACCTCGGCGTACGGCAGTTCGGTGAACATCCGCCGCGCGACGTCCAGGATCTGGGCGCGCCGCTCGTCCGGGGACAGGCGCTGGTAGCTCACCGCGACAGCCTATTCTGTGGGCGGCCGGCGCCGTACGGCCGCGACCGATCCGCCGCTCGTCGGCGTGCCATGGCGCCGCGCCGACGGCGCCTCCGGGAGGCTCGTCGCCGACGACCAGGAGGGACGGCACAGGTGACCGCTGCGGAGAAGACGCTCGTGATGTACGGAGACGGCGCGCGGGACGCCGCGCGCCGGATGCTGCCGAAGCTGCCGGACGCGTGCTTCGTCCCGATCGCGGCGGAACGGGTGCGGGAGGCGGTCAAGGCCGGGCTCGCCCAGGTCGTCATGGTCGCCCGCCTGGACGAGCAGGCCGCCTTCCTCGGCGGCGCCGCCGGCCTGCTGGAGTCGATCACGCTGGACATGGACTGCGGGCCCGCCCTGGCCGGACGGGTGGCCGAGGCCACGTCCGGCCAGGACGTCTACGAGCTGTGGGACGCCGCGGGCAGGCTCGGCCCGTGCGGTCGGGAGCTGTGCCGCAGGACGGCCGGGGGCCTCGAACGCCTCGCCGCTGAAGCGGAGGGGTCGGCGGCCAGCCCGGTCGCCGCCCAGGTGGTGCTCCTGGACGCGACGGGAGAGCGCATGGTCGGCATGTACGGGCGGATGGCCCGATAGCGATGCTGACGGTAGTCGGCCGCGACGGGACGCCCCTTTCGGAGGGGGCTGAGGCGGCTCTGCAGAGTGCAACGCTGGTCATAGGCGCCCCAGGCCATCTGGATGGACTGCCCCTGGCATCGGGCGCCCGCACGGTCGCCACCACGGAATTCGTCGCGGCGCTGGAAGGCGTCGACGTCACCAAAGAGGACGTCGTACTCGTCGTGGACGGCGACCCCGGTTACTTCGGCGTCGTCCGCGAACTGCTCGAAAAGGGCCACGCGCCAGAGACGTTTCCCGCGACGCCCCTGGTGGCGCGTGCTTTCTCCCAGGCAGGCCTGCCCTGGGACGACGCTCTTGTCGTCTCCGCCAAGGGCGGGCACCTGAGGCAGGCCGTCAACGCGTGCCGCGCCCACCCGAAGGTGGCCGTCCTGACCGAGCCGGGCGCGGGACCGTCCGAGCTGGCGCGCGCGCTGTTCCCCGTGACGCCGCGCTCCTTCGTGGTCTGCGAAGACCTGGGCGGCCCCAGAGAGCGGATCGTCTACGTCCGTCCGGCGGAGGCGACCACGCGCCCCTGGAACGACCCCGAAGTCGTTCTCGTCCTTGACAACCGCCACGCGCTGGGAGAAGCGAGCTGGGTCTCCGGGCCCGTGCCCGGCCCCACGGGATGGGCGCTCCCGGCGGAGGCCTTCGGCGACGGACCCGGCCCGAGCCCTGAGGTGCGCGCCTTCGTCCTGGCCAAGCTCGGCCCCAGGGTCGGCGACATGGTGTGGGACGTGGAGTCCGGCGACGGCTCGATCGGCATCGAGTGCGCCCGCTTTGGCGCGGCCGTCGTGGCCGTCGACCGCGACCACTCCGCCTGCGCGCGGGTCCGGGAGAACGTCCGCCTGCACGGCGTCAAGGTCGCGATGGCGTCCGGCGACGTCCGGTCCAGTGCCGAGCACCTCCCCGAGCCCGACGCCGTCTTCCTCGGCCGCGGCGGGCCGGAGGCCGTCCAGGTCTGCGCGGCGCTCCGGCCGTCCCGGATCGTCGTCCTCGCCACGGCCGCCGAGGCACAGGCCATACTGGACGAGCTGGACGGGCACGGCTTCGCCGCCGACGCCGTCCGGCTCCAGGCCGCCCCGCTGACCCCGCGGGACGAGGCCGCCGAGCCCGTGATCGTCGTCTGGGGCGAACGCGGCGCCCGCACCCCCGGGCGGCCGCCCCGGACGAGCCGCCCCGTCGAGACCATCCCCGCGTTGCCCGGAGTTGTGGAGGAGCGCAGTTGACCGTCCGCCGGCCCCACCCGATCGAGGTGCGCTCGTATGAGGTCCTCCGGTCCCGCGTGGACCTGTCCCCGATGCCGCCGCTGTGGCGGGCGGTGGCCGAGCGGGTGATCCACGCCACCGCCGACCTGGAGTACGCGGTGGACCTGGTGACCACCGAGGAGTCGCTCGCCCAGGGCTGGGCCGCGCTGCGCGCGGGTGCGCCGATCGTCACCGACGAGGGCATGGCCGCCGCCGGGATCAGCGCCCGCGAAGCGGTCTGCCACGCCGCCGACCCGGCCGCCGCCCGGATGGCGCGCGCCGCGGGCATCACCCGGTCGGCCGCGGCCGTCCGGCTGTCGTACTCGGAGGTGGGGCCGGGCGCGGTCTGGGTGGTCGGCTCCGCCCCCGAGGCGATCTTCGAGATCGTCGCCCGGCGGGTCAGCCCCGCCCTGGTGATCGGGATGCCGGTGGGCTTCGTCGGCGCCTGCGAGGCCAAGGAGGCCCTGCGCGCCAGCGGGCTGCCGCAGCTCAGCAACGTCTCGGAGAAGGGCGGGTCGGCGGTCGCCGCCGCGGCCGCCAACGCGCTGCTCTACTACCAGGCGGAACGGCCGTGACCGGGCCCGCCGAGGTCGACCTGCGCCACCACGGTGACACCGAGGTCGGCGACGGCCTCGCCGACTTCGCCGTCAACGTCCGCACCGGCACGCCCCCCGCGTGGCTGGCCGACCGGATCCGCGCGTCCGTCGACGGCCTCGCCGCCTACCCCGACCCCCGCCCCGCCCGCAGGGCGGTCGCCGCGCGGCACGGCAGGACCGCCGGGGAGGTGCTCCTCACCGCCGGGGCGGCGGAGGCGTTCGTGCTGCTCGCGCGCGTGCTCACCCCGCGCCGGGCCGTGGTGGTGCACCCCCAGTTCACCGAGCCGGAGGCGGCGCTGCGGGCCGCCGGGCGCGAGGTGGAGCGGCTGATCCTCGACAAGGACTTCACCCTCGACCCCGGCGCCGTCCCGGACGGCGCCGACCTGGTCGTGATCGGCAATCCGACCAACCCGACCTCGGTCCTGCACCCGGCCGAGGCGATCGCCGCGCTCGCCGCGCTCGGACGGACGGTCGTGGTCGACGAGGCGTTCATGGACTGCGTCCCGGGCGAGCCGGAGAGCCTCGCCGCCCGGCTGCCCCCGGGCGTGGTCGTCATCCGCTCCCTGACCAAGACGTGGGGGCTCGCGGGGCTGCGCGCCGGATACGTCCTGGCCGACCCGCAGCTGATCGGGCGGCTGGCGGAGGCGCAGCCGCTGTGGGCGGTGTCCACGCCCGCGCTCGCCGCCGTCGAGGCCTGCTCCACCCCCGAGGCCGTCGCCGAAGGCGAAGCGTGGGCCGTCGAGCTCGCCGCCGAACGCGATCGGCTGGCCGCGGAGCTGTCGGCCAGGGGCCTGTACGTCGTGCCCGGGGCGCGCGCGTCGTTCCTGTGCCTGTCCGTGCCGGACGCCCTGGGCATCAGGGCCCTGCTGAGGCAGCGCGGCTACGCCGTCAGGCGCGGAGACACCTTCCCAGGGCTCGGCCCCGACTGGCTGCGGATCGCCGTGCGCGACCGTCCGTCCAACGACCGCCTGCTGGACGTGCTCGGCGAGCTGGGCATCTGACCCCCCGAAAGGACACCATGAACCTCATCGAGGAGACCGTCGCCTCCATCGCCCCCCTGGACGAGACGGCCATGCGGGACGCCCGCGACCTTCAGGCCCGGCTCACCAAGCCGCCCGGGTCCCTCGGCGTCCTGGAGGAGGTGTCGGTCCGGCTCGCCGGGCTCGCCGGGCAGTGCCCGCCGCCGCTTCCGGAGCCCGCCGCCGTCGCCGTGTTCGCCGCCGACCACGGCGTCCACGCCCAGGGCGTCACTCCGTGGCCGCAGGAGGTCACGGCGCAGATGGTGGCCAACTTCCTGGCCGGCGGCGCCGTCGTCAACGCGTTCGCCGCCCAGGTCGGCGCGGACGTCACGGTCGTCGACATCGGCGTCGCCGCCGAGCTGGAGGAGGCCCCCGGCCTGCTCCGCCGCAAGGTCGCGCCGGGCACCGCCGACATGACGGCCGGGCCCGCGATGACCGCCGAGCAGGTCCGGCTCGCCGTCGAGGCGGGCATCGAGGTGGCCCGCGACCTCCACGGGCAGGGCGCCCGGTGCCTGCTCACGGGGGACATGGGGATCGCCAACACCACCGCGTCCGCCGCGCTGATCGCCGCCTTCACCGGCCTGCCGCCCGAGCGGGTCACCGGCCGGGGGACCGGCATCGACGACGCCACCCACGCGCGCAAGGTCGAGGTGGTGCGCACCGCCCTCGACCGGCACGGGCTCCTCGAAGGGCACGGCAGGGCGCCGATGGAGGTCCTCGCGGCGGTCGGCGGGCTGGAGCACGCCGCGATCGCCGGGTTCGTCCTCGGCGCGGCCGCCCTGCGCGTCCCCGTCGTCCTGGACGGCGTGATCGCCGGCGCCGCCGCCCTCGCGGCCGCCGCGCTGTGCCCGGACGCCCTCGGCGCGTGCGTCGCGGGGCACCGCTCGGCCGAGCCCGGCCACGGCGCCGCCGTCGAGTCCCTGCGCCTGCGGCCCCTGGTCGACCTCGAACTGCGGCTCGGCGAGGGAACCGGTGCCCTGCTGGCGTTGCCGCTGGTCCAGAGCGCGGCCCGGGTCCTGCACGAGGTCGCCACCTTCGACTCCGCCGGAGTGAGCGAGAAGGACGCCGGGCGGCCGTAACAACGCGATCACGGAATGAGTCACGCTCGGCTATCGAACGGGCGAGGCCCCTCTCCACGGACTCCCCGAGCCGAGTACCTTTGTTCCACAAATAAACTGTCCGCCACCCGCGTCCGAGAGATCCACCGTGCCCCCGTACCTGCTAGGCCTGCGACTCGGCGGGCGACGCGTCCTCGTCGTCGGCGGGGGGCGGGTCGCCCAGCGCCGCGTGCCCGCCCTGCTGGACGCGGGCGCCGAGGTGGTCCTCGTGTCCCCCTCGGTCACCGCCACCCTGGAGGGCCTCGCCGAGCGCGGCCGGATCACCTGGCACCGGCGGGACTACCGGCGCGGCGACTGCGCGGGCGCCTGGCTGGTGCAGGCCGTCACCGACGACGCCAAGGTCAACGGCGACGTGGTGGCGGAGGCCGACGCCGCGCGGATCTGGTCCGTCCGGGCCGACGACGCCGAGTCGTCCCCGGCCTGGACGCCCGCCAGCGGGCACGCGGGCGACGCGACCGTCGGGGTGCTGCTCGGCGGCGACCCGCGCCGCGCCGCCGGCATCCGCGACGCGGTGGTGGAGGGCCTGCGCGACGGCGCCCTGGAGTCCCGGCACTCCCGCACCAAGCCCGCGGGCGTCGCGCTCGTCGGCGGCGGGCCGGGCGACCCCGGCCTGATCACCGTGCGCGGCCGCCAGCTGCTCGCCATGGCCGACGTCGTCGTCACCGACCGGCTCGCCCCCGGCGGGCTGCTGGACGAGCTGGCCGCCGACGTCGAGGTCGTCGACGCCGCCAAGATCCCCTACGGCCGGACGGTCACCCAGGACCGCATCAACGAGTACCTGGTCGAGCACGCGCGGCAGGGCCGCTTCGTCGTCCGGCTCAAGGGCGGCGACCCGTTCGTGTTCGGGCGCGGCGGCGAGGAGGCCCTGTACTGCGCCCGCCACGGCGTCCCCGTCACGGTCGTCCCCGGCATCACCAGCGCGGTCGCCGTGCCGTCGGCCGCGGGCATCCCGGTCACCCACCGGGGCGTCGCGCAGGAGTTCCACGTCGTCTCCGCGCACGTCCCTCCCGGGCACCCCGACTCGACCGTCGACTGGGAGGCGCTGGCCCGCGCGAACGGCACGATCGTCCTGCTCATGGCGGTGGAGCGGATGGGGCTCATCGCGGCGGCCCTCATGCGCTATGGTCGGTCGTCCGGAACGCCGGTGGCCGTGGTGCAGGACGGCACCCTCCCCGGCCAGCGGGCGCTGACGGCGACGCTGGGCACGGTGGCCGACGAGATGGCCGCCGCAGATGTCCGGCCCCCGGCGATCGTGGTCGTGGGCGACGTGGTCAACGTGGCACAAGAGATCGACATGATTCGAGCGGACTTGGGACGGGATCCGTGACACCCCCCGCAGAGCAGAGCACGGTCCACGACGAGGAGGCCGGCGCCGGCTCGGGCCGGGCCGGCGAGCCCGCCCCCGACGAGGCCGCGGCGTCCGGCGAGACCACGGGCGGCGAGGACGCGTCCGAGAAGGACACGGGAGGCCGCGACACGGCACGCGAGAAGCAGACCTCGAAGGAGGGCGCGGGCGAGGACGACGCCGCCGCACCCGAGGACGAGGCGACGGACGCCGAGAAGACCGAGGCCAAGCCCAGGCGCGGGCGGCGGCGCGCCCCCAGGGCCGGCGCGACGGTCAACCGGGGCGAGCTGGTCCGCACCCTGACCGCGCTGCGCGAACAGCTCGGCGCGTTCGACCTCCTGCTGGACGTCCCCGGCGTCGAGCAGGCCCGCGAGGCCCGCGACGAACTGCGCGCCCAGCTCGTCGACTACGTCCTGCCGCGCGTCCAGGCCTCCGGCGCCCCCATGCTCGTGGTGCTCGGCGGCTCCACCGGCGCGGGCAAGTCCACCCTGGTCAACACGCTCGTCGGCGCCCGCGTCAGCGCGACCGGCGTGCTGCGCCCCACCACCAGCAGCCCGATCCTCGTCTGCCACCCCGACCACGTGCGGTGGTTCATGGAGGGGCCGATGCTGCCCGGCATGGGACGGGTCCGCGGCCCCGCGCCCGACGCCATCGCGGGCGACCAGCTGGTCGTCATCGCCAGCGACGTCCTGCCGCCCGGCCTCGCCCTGCTCGACAGCCCCGACTTCGACTCGGTCTTCGAGGACCACTACGAGTTCGCGACCAAGCTGATGGCCGCCGCCGACCTGTGGCTGTGCGTCACCACCGCCGCCCGGTACGCCGACGCCCAGGTCTGGCAGATGCTCCAGCGCGCCAAGGAGAACGGCGCCACGATCGGCGTCGTGCTGTCGCGCGTCCCGCAGGGCGCGGGCGCCGGCGGCGGCGAGATCGTCGAGCACTTCGCCGAGATGCTCGACGAGCACGAGGTCGGCGACGCGCGCCGCTTCACCATCCCCGAGACCCGGATCGAGGAGAGCCGCCTCCCCGAGGAGACCGTCGAGGACATCCGCGACTGGCTCATCGGCGTCGCCGAGGACGCCGAGGACCGCGAGATCGTCGTCAGCGACACCCTCGCCGCCGTCCTGGACAGCTTCCGCACCCGCGTCCCCGAACTCGCCCGGCAGGTGGAGGCGCAGGTCGAGCGGCGCACCGAGCTCGCCAGGGAGGTCGAGGCCGGATACGGCACCGCCCTCGCCGAACTGGACGAGGCGACCCGCAACGGCTCGCTGCTGCGCGGCGAGGTGCTCGCCCGCTGGCAGGACTTCGCCGGCACCGGCGACCTGCTGCGCGCCCTGCACGTCCAGCGGTCCCGGCGCGGCCGCGCCGCGAACCGCCGGCACCGCAGCCCGGCCCGGGTGCGCGCCCTCAAGGCGGCGCTGCGCAGCGGGCTGGAATCGCTGATCATGGCGTCCGCCGAGCACGGCGCCGAGCAGGCCATGGCCCGCTGGCGCGAGCACCCGGCGGGCGAGCAGGTCCTCGCCGGCGCCGACGCCGGCCTCGGGCACGTCTCCCCGGAGCTGTCGCGCCGCGTCACCCGGGCCGTCAGCGCCTGGCAGGACCACGTCCAGGAGCTGATCCGCACCCACGGCGTCACCAAGCGCTCGGTCGCGAAGCTGGTCTCGTTCGACACCGAGGCGGTCTCGCTCGTCCTGATGATCGGCCTGCTCGGGTACGGGACGTCCGACGTGGCCGTGGAGGGCGGCAACAGCGCCGTCCCGCAGCGGCTGCTGAAGGCCCTGTTCGGCGCCGAGTCCCTGCGCGGCATGGGCGCCAAGGCCCGCGCCGACCTGCGCAGCCGCATCGGGATGCTGTTCGACGAGGAGGCCATCCGCTTCGGCCAGGTGCTCGACTCCGCCGGCATCCCCGACGAGACCGTTCCCGTCCAGCTGTACCAGGCCACCTACAACCTCGAGGTTGCCCGATGACCACCTCGGCCATCCCCGCGAACTCCCCCGCGGGAACCGGCGAGACCCCGCTCCCCGCCGCGCCCGGACCCGGCGCCCCCGCCGAGCCCGCCGGCCCGCCCGGGCTGGTCGAGCGGCTCGACGGGCTCGACCGGCTCGTCCAGGCGGGCATCGGACGGCTCGACAAGCCCGTCCTCGACGACGCCGGCGCGCTGCTGCGGCGCGCCGGGCAGCGGCTGCGGCTGTCGGGCGACCACACCGTGGTCACCCTGGCCGGAGGCACGGGCAGCGGCAAGTCCTCGCTGTTCAACGCGATCTGCGGGCTCGAACTGTCGCCGACCGGGATGCGCCGCCCGATGACGTCGCAGGCCCACGCCTGCGTCTGGGGGCTGGACGGCGCCGGCCCCCTCCTGGACTGGCTCGACGTCGACAAGCGCCACCGCTACGCCCGTGCCAGCGCCCTCGACCTGGAGCGCGCCGACGCCACCCTCCAGGGCCTCGTCCTGATCGACCTGCCCGACCACGACTCCATCCAGGCGATGCACCGCGCCGAGGTCGACCGGTTCGTCACCATCGCCGACCTGCTGGTCTGGGTCGTCGACCCGCAGAAGTACGCCGACGCGGCCCTGCACCGCAACTACATCGTCCCGTTCGCCCGGCACGCCGGTGTCACCCTGATCGTCCTCAACCAGGTCGACCGGCTCGCCCCGCACGAGATCGACGACTGCGTCGCCGACCTGCGCCGCCTGCTGGAGGCCGAGGGGCTCGCCGACCCGCGGATCGTCACCACCTCCGCGGTCGCCGAGGACGGCGTGCACGGCTTCCGCGACACCCTCGTCGACACCGTCGCCGCCCGCCGCGCCCGCACCGAGCGGCTGTCGGCCGACGTCGACCGCGCCGCCGAGCGGTTCACCGGCTACCGCTTCGACGCCGAGCCTCCCGTCACCGTGGACGACGGCCGCAAGGCCGAGCTCCTGCAGGCCCTCACCGACGCCGCGGGCGCGCCCGCCGTCGCCGAGGCCATGGAGAGCGCCTACGAGCTGCGCGCCGCCGACTTCATCGGCTGGCCCGTCACCGCCATGGTCACCCGGCTGCGGTCCGACCCGCTGCGCCGGATGCGCCTCACCGAGCTGCGCGAGGAGCTGCGCAACGCCTTCACCGGCCCGATCGGCGCCCAGCAGGGCGACGTCGACAACGCGCTCCAGAGCGTCGCCGAGGGCGTCACCGCCGAGCTCCCGCCGCACTGGGGCCGCTCCGTCCGCACCGCGGCCCGCTCCCACGCCGCCGAGATCCCGGAGGCCCTCGGCGAGTCCCTCAAGGACGCCCTGCCCACGTTCAACGTGGTGCCGCGCTGGTGGTGGCTCGTCAAGACCTGGCAGTACTTCCTGGTCCTGGTCGCGGCCCTCAGCGTCGTGTGGATCGGCTTCCTCGTCGCCTACGGCCTGCTCGGCCTCGGCGGCGACGACCCGGACGGACTCATCGGCCAGGCGGGCCTGATCCCGTACGTCGCCGTCCTGGTCGTCTGCACGCTCGGAATGGGCTGGCTCACCGCGTCCGCGTGCCGCAACATGGTCGCGCTGTCGTCCGCCAAACACGGCGAGAAGATGGAGCACCACATGCGCCAGGGCATCGAGCGCGTCGCGCGCGAGAAGGTGATCGTCCCCATCGAGGAGGACCTGGAGGTCTACGCCCGGTTCCGCCGGGACGTCGACGTCGCCCTCGGCCGCGGCTGAGTTATCCACAGTTCCGCGACCTCCGGCCCCGCCCGCCGCCGCTGAGCCAGCGTTGTCCTCGTACGCGAGACAACGGAGGACGCGATGAACGAGGCGCACGTCACCATCACCGGCTGGGTAGCGGCCGAGCCCCGCTACGCCGTGACGGCCAACGGCCACCCCTTCCTGTCGCTGCGGGTGGGCTGCACGCCCCGCCGCTTCGACCGGCAGACCGGCCAATGGCAGGACGACGACTCCCTGTACGTCACGGTGAACTGCTGGCGCGGCCTGGCCGACAACGTCAACGCGTCCGACCTCCAGCGCGGCACGCCGATCCTGGTCACCGGCCGCCTGCGCATCCGCCAGTACGAACGCGACGACCAGTGGCGCTTCTCGGCCGAGGTCGAGGCCACCACCCTGGGCCCCGACCTGACCCGCGGCACCGTCGACTACCGCCCCGCCCAGCGCAGCGGCCCCCTCACCGACGAAGACCGCCAACTCGCCCGCGACGCCGCCGACGAATGGGCCCTGACCACCCCCACAGAAGAAGAAGAGCCCAAAGCCGCCTGACAGAGCCCCACGGAGCCCCCCGACGGGGTCTGCCCGAGGCCGGCTGGTCATGCCAGGGCCGCGCGTAGGCGGCAGGGCCCCGCCGCACGCCCTCACCTGCTCCATGGCGTTGCCATGGGCTCACCCCGGTCACCCGGCTGCGGAGCCGCTCGACGGGGTCTGCCCGAGGCCAGCCGGTTATGGCGCAGCCGCACGTAGGCGGCAGGGCCTCGCCGCATGCCCTCCACCTACCCCATGGCGTCGTCCATGGGCTCACCCCGGTCACCCGGCCTGCGGCGTTGCGGGCTGGGGCTGGGGTGGGTGCGTCGTGGAGGGTGGGCGGCCAGGTGCGGCCATTGGTTGGTCGCGGGGGTGGGGTGGGCAGGGGTGGTTGCTGGGTGAGATCGGAGGTGGGGCGGAAAGTGTTGGTGGGGGGAGTGTGAGCCGTGGGAGCGGTGAGTGCGCGCCCCCGGCGTCGTCGGTGGCTTTCAGCTGGTCAGATCCAGGAAACGCCGCGCATGATGGTCCCCCTCAGGATGGTCGGGCCTCACTGATCAGCGGGCCCGGATAACGGTGATCAGAACGGTCACCCGCATGTGCGTTCCCGAACGTACCTGTTTCACGCCCGTTCCGCACACGTTGCAACTATCGTGTTACACAACGTGATGTGCGTAAGGGGGAAGGATGACGGCAGTGCAGTCGTCCGCCGAGGAGCGTGGTGGGGAGCTGGTCCGCAGGCCGAGGCGCAGGGCGCGACTTGGGCGTCCGTCCCTGCTCGTGGTCTACGTGCCGGTGGTCGTCGCCGTCCATCTGTGCCTCATCGTCGCGGGGCTGGTGGAGACCCCGTTCCGCGGCGACGATCTGATGACCTTCGGGTCCCTGCTGGCGTGCGGGGCCGTGTGCATCGAGGCGACGCGCAGGCTGGGGATGCCGGCGGGGGTCGCGCGCGACCTGCTGTCGGCCTGGTGGCTGCCGGTCGCGCTGCTGCTGCCGCCGGTGTACGCGCTGCTGATCCCGGTGCCGATGCAGGCGCTGCTGCAG
Source organism: Actinomadura sp. NPDC048955 (assembly GCF_040649435.1). Classification (NCBI taxonomy): domain Bacteria; kingdom Bacillati; phylum Actinomycetota; class Actinomycetes; order Streptosporangiales; family Thermomonosporaceae; genus Actinomadura; species Actinomadura sp. NPDC048955. Next base: position 121,112 of record NZ_JBEZJI010000006.1, on the reverse strand, counting down.
TTCCGCGTCCGCCGGACGCTGATCTACCGGCGGGCGGTCGTCGCGGCCGCGCTCGGGATCGCCGGGGCGTGCGCGTCGGTGGTGTTCCACCGGGTGGTGGCCGATCCGCTGCAGGGGGCGCCGCAGTGGGTCGTCGAGAGCTACCCGGGCATCCCGGCGGCCGTCGGCTGCGCGGCGCTGTTCACGGTGGTGAACGCGGCGATCGTCGCGGTCGCCGCGCACGCCGCCGATCCCGAGAGCCGGTGGCGGGACGTCCTGTGGACGCGCGAGAGCCTCCTGCTCGACACGGTGGAACTCTGCGTCGGCATCCTGGTGGCGATCACGAGCGCCCTGTCGCTGGGGCTGCTCCTGCTGGCGCTCCCGCCGGTGATGCTCCTGCAGCGCAGCCTGATGCACCAGCAGCTCCAGGCCGCCGCGCGCACCGACGCCAAGACGGGGCTGCTGAACGCCGCCGCGTGGCAGCGCGAGGCCGACACCGAGCTCTCCCGGGCCCAGCGCACCCACGACGCCGTCGCCCTCCTCCTGATCGACATCGACCACTTCAAGCGCGTCAACGACACCCACGGCCACCTGGTCGGCGACCAGGTGCTGGTGGGGGTGGCCAGCACCCTGTGCCATCAGCTGCGCGACTACGACGTGGTGGGCCGCTTCGGGGGAGAGGAGTTCGTCGTCCTGCTGCCGGGCGCCGACACCGTGGAGGCCTGCCGCGTCGCCGAACGCCTCCGCGGCCGGGTGCGCCGCCTCGCCGTCCCCGCGGAGGAGGGCACCGTCACGGTCACGGTCTCGGTGGGGGTCTCGCTGTTCCGCACGCACGGCCATGACCTCCTGGAACTCATGACGGCGGCCGACCTCGCGCTCTACCGGGCGAAGTCCTCGGGGCGCGACCGGGTGTGCCTCCCCGCGCTGGAGGGGCCCAAGCCGTCCGGCAACTGAGGCGGCGACGCGAAAAACAGGTTCCAGTACCCCCTAGTCTTGAGGATATGGCCGAGTACATCTACACGATGCAGCGTGTGCGCAAGGCACATGGCGACAAGGTCGTCCTTGACGACGTCACCCTGCATTTCCTTCCGGGCGCGAAGATCGGCGTCCTGGGGCCCAACGGCACCGGTAAGTCGACGCTGCTGCGCATGATGGCCGGTCTGGAACAGCCTTCGAACGGCGACGCGCGCCTCATGCCCGGGTTCAGCGTGGGCATGTTGCAGCAGGAGCCGCCGCTGAACGAGGAGAAGGACGTCCTCGGGAACGTCCAGGAGGGCGTCGCCGAGACCAAGGCGCTGCTCGACCGGTTCAACGAGATCGCCGAGCAGATGGCGACGGACTACTCCGACGAGCTGATGGAGGAGATGGGCAAGCTGCAGGGGGAGCTTGACCATCGCAACGCCTGGGACCTCGACAGCCAGCTCGACCAGGCGATGGACGCGCTGCGCTGCCCGCCCGGCGACGCCGAGGTGTCGAAGCTGTCGGGTGGTGAGCGCCGGCGCGTCGCGCTGTGCAAGCTGCTGCTGCAGGCGCCCGACCTGCTGCTCCTGGACGAGCCCACCAACCACCTCGACGCGGAGAGCGTCCAGTGGCTGGAGCAGTTCCTCGCCAAGTACGAGGGCACCGTCCTGGCCGTCACGCACGACCGGTACTTCCTCGACAACGTGGCCACCTGGATCCTGGAGCTCGACCGGGGCCGCTGCTACCCCTACGAGGGCAACTACTCCGTCTACCTGGAGAAGAAGGCCGAGCGGCTCAAGGTCGAGGGCAACAAGGACGCCAAGCGCAAGAAGCGCCTCCAGGACGAGCTGGAGTGGGTCCGGTCGAACCCGAAGGCGCGCCAGACCAAGAGCAAGGCCCGCCTTGAGCGGTACGAGGAGATGGCCGCCGAGGCCGACAAGTACCGCAAGCTCGACTTCGAGGAGATCCAGATCCCGCCGGGCCCGCGCCTGGGCAACACGGTGATCGTCGCTGACAAGCTGAACAAGGGGTTCGGCGACCGGCTCCTGATGGACGACCTGACGTTCAACCTTCCCCCGAACGGGATCGTCGGCGTCATCGGCCCGAACGGCGTCGGCAAGACCACGCTCTTCCGCATGATCATCGGGGATGAGCACCCGGACGCGGGCGACCTGCGGGTCGGCGAGACCGTCAAGATCTCCTACGTCGACCAGGGCCGCGGCGGCATCGACCCGAAGAAGACGGTGTGGGAGGTCGTCTCGGACGGCCTGGACCACATCAACGTCGGCCAGGTCGAGATGCCGTCCCGCGCGTACGTCGCGGCGTTCGGGTTCAAGGGCCCCGACCAGCAGAAGCCCTCCGGCGTGCTGTCCGGCGGCGAGCGCAACCGGCTCAACCTGGCGCTGACGCTCAAGCAGGGCGGCAACGTCCTGCTGCTGGACGAGCCGACCAACGACCTGGACACCGAGACCCTGTCCAGCCTGGAGAACGCCCTCCTGGAGTTCCCCGGGTGCGCCGTGATCACCTCGCACGACCGGTGGTTCCTGGACCGCATCGCCACGCACATCCTCGCGTGGGAGGAAGGCTCGAACTGGTTCTGGTTCGAGGGCAACTTCGCCGACTACGAGAAGAACAAGATCGAGCGGCTGGGCGCCGACGCCGCCCGCCCGCACCGGGTCACCCACCGCAAGCTCAAGCGCGACTGACCCCAAACCTCCCCGAACGGCCGCGCGACCCCCACCCGCGCGGCCGTTCGCATTCCCACCAGAGGCGCTCCCACCCGGCGGCGTTCCCGGGCGGCGGCGTTCCCACCCGGCGGCGTTTTCGGACGGAGGTGTGTCGGTGGTGATGCTTGGGGGGCATCGAACGATGCGTTTTTCGTGTTGGACAGGTATCGATCGTGTCTCCTATCGTCCGGGTCAGGTAGTCGGGCCAAGCTAGGAGGACGGGGACGTTGGCGCAGCTCACCGGGCAGATGCTGATCGGGTTCGAGCGCGTCAGCGGGACGGGGAAGGCGATCTGCGCCGTCGATCCCCGCACCGGCGAGCGTCTCGGGCCTGAGTACCGCTACGGCGGCGACGCCGAGGTCGAACGGGCCTGTGCCCTCGCGGAGGAGGCGTTCGACGCCTACCGCGAGACGAGTCTTCAGGAGCGTGCCGCGTTCCTCGACGCGATCGCCGGGAGGCTCGACGAACAGGCCGACGAGCTCGTCCGGCGCGCCGCGTCCGAGACGGGGCTTCCCGCCGCCCGGCTGACCGGGGAGGTCGCGCGGACGTCGGGGCAGCTGCGCCTGTTCGCCTCCGACCTGCGCGCGGCGACGGCGCCCGGCTCCACCGCCCGCTACGGCGCGAACCCGCCGGGCGGCGCCGGTGTCGCGGCCGGGCCGGCGACGAGCGTCGACCCCGCGGGCGAGGGCGCCCCCGAGATCCGGCAGGGGCGGGTGCCACTCGGGCCCGTCGTGGTCTTCGGGGCGAGCAACTTCCCGCTGGCGTTCTCGGTGGCGGGCGGCGACACCGCCGCCGCGCTCGCGGCGGGCTGCCCGGTGATCGTCAAGGCGCACGACGCCCATCCCGGCACGTGCGAGCTGGCCGGACGTGCCGTCGCGGAGGCCGCCGAGGAGGCGGGGCTGCCCGAGGGCGTGTTCTCGATGCTGTACGGGGACGGGCCCACGCTCGGCATCGCGCTCGTCACCGACCCGCGGGTGCGGGCGGTCGGGTTCACCGGGTCGCGGAAGGCGGGCCTGGCGATCGCGAGGGCGGCGGCGGCCCGGCCGCGGCCGATCCCGGTCTACGCGGAGATGAGCAGCGTCAACCCCGTCTTCCTGCTGCCGGACGCGCTGGCGGAGCGTGCCGCCGAGCTGGCGGGGGAGTACTCCGGGTCGGTGACGCTCGGGGCCGGGCAGTTCTGCACGAACCCGGGCCTCGTCTTCGCGGTCGACGGCCCCGGTCTGGACGCCTTCCTGGCCGCGGCGGCGACGGCGTTCGAGGCCGACCCCGGGGCTCCCATGCTGACGCGCGACCTGGCCCGCGCCTACGCCGAAGGCGTCGAGAGGCTCGAACGGCGGCCCGGCGTGGAGATCCTCGCGCGCGGCCGGGAGCCGGACGCGGTGGCCGGCTGCCGGGCGGCTCTCGCGGCCGTGGACGCCGGGGACTTCGGACCCGACCTCCAGGAGGAGATCTTCGGCGCGTGCTCGCTCGTCGTCCGCTGCGCCGACCTCGACGAGGTGATCGGGCTGGCCCGCGGGCTGGAGGGCCAGCTCACGGCGACGGTCCACGGCGGGGGCGAGGCGGCGGCGCGGCTGCTGCCCATCCTGGAACGGCTCGCCGGACGGATCCTGTGGGGTGGTTGGCCCACCGGTGTCCGGGTCGGGCACGCCATGGTGCACGGCGGACCGTATCCGGCGACGTCCGACGAGCGCACGACGTCCGTCGGGAGCCTCGCCGTCGAGCGGTTCCAGCGGCCGATCGCCTACCAGGGGGTGCCGCGGTGAGCACGCCCGTCGTCACCGGGATGCGGGTGGTGCCGGTCGCGGGACACGACAGCATGCTGCTCAACCTGGGCGGCGCCCACGGGCCGTTCTTCACCCGGAACCTGGTGCTGCTCACCGACTCGTCCGGCAGCACGGGCGTAGGGGAGGTTCCGGGCGGCGAGGGCATCCGGCGGACGCTGGAGGACGCCCGTGACCTGGTGGTCGGCAAGCCCATCGGACGCTCGGACGAGATCCTCAACTCCGTCCGCGCGACGTTCGGCCACCTGGACGCGGGCGGGCGGGGCCCCCTCACGCACGACACCAGGATCACCGTGCACGCGCTGAGCGCGATCGAGGCGGCGCTGCTCGACCTGATGGGGCGGTTCCTCGGCGTGCCGGTGGCGGCGCTGCTCGGCGACGGCGTCCAGCGCCGCTCGGTCCCGGTGCTCGGCTACCTCTTCTACGTCGGCGACCGCAACAGGACGGACCTTCCGTACGAGGCGCCACCGGACGGGGCGGACGGCTGGCTGCGGGTGCGGCGGGAGGAGGCGCTGACGCCCGAGGCGATCGTCCGGCAGGCGGAGGCCGCGCGGGAGCGCTACGGGTTCGCCGACTTCAAGCTCAAGGGCGGCGTCCTGCGCGGCGAGGAGGAGGCGCGGGCCGTGCGGGCGCTCGCCGAGCGGTTCCCCGGCGCCCGCGTCAACCTGGACCCGAACGGGGCCTGGTCGCTGGAGGAGGCGGTCCGGCTCGGCACCGCGCTGCGGGACGTCCTCGCCTACGCCGAGGATCCGTGCGGCGCCGAGCGCGGCTACTCGGGCCGGGAGACGATGGCCGAGTTCCGCCGCGCCACGGGCCTGCGCACCGCCACCAACATGATCGCGGTCGACTGGCGGCAGCTCGGCCACGCGATCCGGCTGGACGCGGTGGACATCCCCCTCGCCGACCCGCATTTCTGGACGATGCGCGGTTCGGTCCGTGTCGCGCAGCTCTGCGAGGCGTGGGGGCTGACCTGGGGATCGCACTCCAACAACCATTTCGACGTGTCCCTGGCGATGTTCACCCACGTCGCCGCGGCCGCGCCCGGCGAGATCACCGCGATCGACACGCACTGGATCTGGCAGGACGGCCAGCGCCTCACGACCGACCCGCCGCGGATCACCGGTGGCGCGGTCGCGCTGCCCGAGGGCCCGGGGCTCGGCGTCGAGGTCGACGAGGAGCGGCTGGAGGCGGCGCACGACCTCTACGTCCGGTACGGGCTGGGCGACCGCGACGACGCCGCCGCGATGGAGTACCTGGTCCCGGGCTGGCGGTTCGACCCGAAGCGCCCCTGCCTCGTCAGGGGCTCCGCCCGCTCCGGGTAGCATCGGGCCGACCCCCGGTTCCCCGTAACCCAGGCGAGGACATGCAGCAGTTGCCCGCGGCCGAGTACCGCCACGTCTACGAATTCAAGATCCGGTTCGGTGACATCGACTCCCAGGGACACGTGAACAACGTCAAGTTCCTCGGCTACCTGGAGGACGCCCGGCTGGAGATGTTCCACGGCGACCCGGTGCGCAAGGGGGAGGAGCCCGTTCGCGGCATGGTGATCTCCCGGCACGAGATCGACTACCGGTACCCGCTGCTGCCGACCGTCTACCCGATCCGGGTGGAGACGTGGGTGACCGAGGCCCGCGCGGCGTCGTTCAAGCTGGCCTACGAGGTGCGGGACGACGACCACGTGTACGCCGAGGCGACCTCGACCCTCGTCGCGTTCGACGTGGAGGCGAACCGCCTGCGCCGCTTCACCCCGGAGGAACGGGAGTTCATCGGGCGGTACGTGGTGCCCCGCGCATGACGGCCCTCGCCGGTCCCCCGCCCGCGCTCGACGGCCGTCGGGCGGGCGTGCGGCTGCGCGCCGTCCAGATGGCGGACGCGGAGGCGCTGGCGGTGCTGTACCGGGAGAACCGCGCCTACCTGCGTCCCTGGGAACCGGAGCGGGGCGAGGCGTACTTCACCGTCGACGGCCAGCGTGCCAACCTGCGCGAGCTGGTCGAGGCGTACGCGGTGGAGGAGATGTGGCCGGGCGTGATCCTCGTCGACGGCGAGATCGCCGGTCGCATCACGCTCAACAACATCCTGCGCGGTCCTCTCCAGAGCTGCTTCGTCGGCTACTGGGTTGCGCGCGCGCATGCCGGCAGGGGCGTCGCCACCGAGGCGGTCAGGCAGGCATTGGACGTGGCGTTCGGCGCGCTCCTCCTGCACCGCGTCGAGGCGTTCACGAGGGTCGACAATCTCGCGTCCCAGCGCGTGCTCGAACGCAACGGCTTCACGCCCGTGGGGACGGCCCGCCGCCACATTCACCTGGATGGACGCTGGCACGACGAGCGGCTCTTCGAACGCCTGGCTCCCTGGGACGACGGGTTCACCCTCGTCCCTCCCGCCTGATCCCCGCCTCGCGGCCTGAGCGCCGCTCCTGATCTCCGCTCGCGGCCGTTCGCCGTTCCGGACGTGATCGAGGCCCACCGCACCGCCCCGCGTTCTTCCAGCGTGTACGCCATTGCCTACCTGATCACGGTTGCGTCCCTCCTGGGCCTGTTTGCCGGTCTGATCGGGTGACAACCGACCCGTCACGGATAGGTAACAAGCCCAACAGCAATCCGTTTTCGGTGGGCTTCTCCCTCTAGGGTCGCGACGCGAATGTGGAGAACCCACGTGAAAGGGGCACAATGCGGCGCGTCTCACGAGGAGCCATGGCACTGCTGCTCGCCGCGGGCATGACCGGGGCGGGCGCCACCGCGGCGCAGGCCGCGGGCTTGGCCCAGGCGGGCACGGCGAAGGCCGGCGCCGCCCAGGCGGGCGACATCCTTGCCCAGCTGAAGGCGATCCCCGGAATGCAGGTGACGGAAAAGCCGTCCACCCTGCCGGGCTACCGCTGGTTCTGGCTGGAGTACAGGCAGCCGGTCGACCACCGCAACCCGCGAGGGCAGTGGTTCGAGCAGCGCATCATGTTGCAGCACAAGTCGGCGGACCGTCCCATGGTGCTCTACACCAGCGGGTACAACACGCCGGAGACGATGTTCACCTCCGAGCCGACGGCCCTGGTCGACGGCAACCAGATCTCGGTCGAGTACCGGTACTTCACCCCGTCCCGTCCGGAGCCGACGGACTGGAAGAAGGACACGATCTGGCAGGCGGCCACCGACGAGCACCGGCTGATCGGCGCCCTGAAGACCATCTACCAGGGCAAGTGGATCTCGACGGGGGCCAGCAAGGGCGGCATGACGGCCGTCTACCACAAGCGGTTCTACCCGCGTGACGTCGACGGCAGCGTCGTGTACGTGGCGCCGAACGACGTCAGCAACAACGACGACCGCGCCTACGACAAGTTCTTCCAGACGGTCGGCTCCGACCCCGCGTGCCGGGCGAACGTCAAGGCCCTCGCGCACAGGTTCCTCGAACGCCGCACCGAGATGCTCAAGCGCTTCAAGGCCGCCGCCGACGAGAACGGCTGGACGTTCGACATCCTGCGCACCCAGGACCGCGCGTTCGAGAACTCGGTGATGGACTACGAGTGGGGCTTCTGGCAGTACAGCCTGCAGTCCGACTGCGCATCGCTGCCCAAGGCGGGCGAGGCCTCGGACGACCAGCTCTACGAGACGCTCGACAACATCTCGGGCCTGTCGTTCTACAGCGACCAGGGCCTCTCCCCGTACATCCCGTACTACTACCAGGCGGGGACGCAGCTGGGCTGGCCGACGCCGAAGTTCAAGCACCTGCGGCCGCTGCTGCGGTACGAGGACAGCTACCAGCCGCGCACCTACGTTCCGCGTGACATCTCCATGCGGTTCGACAACGGCCGCGCCATGCGCGACATCGACCGCTGGGTGCGGGGCAACGCCAACCACATGCTGTTCCTGTACGGCGCCAACGACCCGTGGGGCTCCGAGCCGTTCCGCCTCGGGCGCGGCAGCCGCGACTCGGCCGTCTACGTCGCGCCGGGCATGAACCACAGCGGCCGGCTCATCGCCAAGCTGCCCGGTGACCAGCAGACCAAGGCGATCACCGACGTCAAGCGCTGGGCGGGCGTCGGGACCGGCCTGCAGACCCTCAAGTCGGCTCCGATGGCCGACGACCCGCTCCAGCTTCAGCGCCCGCCGCTGTAGCCGGAGGCACCCATCGGCGAAGCGCCGCGGTGCGCCGGTCCGTGCGTCGACCCCTCGCACGGACCGGCGCGCCGCGTCGCGCTTTCAGGGGGAGCTCAGCCAGGCGGCGGTGTTGCCGGGAAGCAACTCGCCGTACAGGGGTGTGCTGGTCAGCAGCGGGGTGCCCGCAGGAAGGCGCACAGGGTTGTCGCCGCAGTTGAGGGCGAACAGCAGTGAACCGCGCCTGAAGAAGAGGGCGGTCTGGGGGGAGTCGATCCACTCCAGGTCTTCCGGGAGGTCGCCGTGCAGGCGGCGGCGCAGGGCGAGCGCCCTGCGGTACCAGTTCAGCATGGACGACGGGTCGGACGCCTGCGCCTCGGCGGTCATGGACGCCCACCGCTCCGGCATCGGCAGCCAGGGCCGGACGCCGTCGGGCGAGAAGCCGTAGGGTTCGGCGCGGCCCGACCACGGGAGCGGCACCCGGCAGCCGTCGCGTCCCGCGTTCTCCCCGTTCGTCCGCTTGAAGATGGGGTCCTGCCGGGCGTCATCCGGCAGATCGGTCACCTCGGGCAGCCCCAGTTCCTCCCCCTGGTACAGGTAGGCGGACCCTGGAAGCGCCAAGAGAAGCAGTAACGCGGCCTTGGCCCTGGCGAGCCCGATCCCCTGGAAACCCTCCTGCCGCTCATAGCGGGTGACGTGGCGGACGGAGTCGTGGCTCGACAGCACCCACGTCGGTGCGGCGCCCGTGGGGGCGACGGCCTTCAGCGCGGCGTCGATCACTTCGCGGAACGCCATGGCCGACCATGGGGCGAGTTGCAGGTCGAACTGGAAGACCTGGTGCAGTTCGTCCGGGCGCAGGTACAGCGCGAGGTCTTCCGGGCCGTCCGTCCACACCTCGCCTATGGCCATGCGGTCGCCGTCGTACTCGTCGAGGATCTGCCGCCATCTCCGGTACACGTCATGGACTTCCGGACGGCTGTAGATGGGACCGTCCGGCATGCGCCGGTCCTGGCCGTGGAGGTCGCGGAACGACTCGTCCTTGAACAGGCCGGCGGCGACGTCGATGCGGAAGCCGTCCACGCCCCGGTCGAGCCAGAACCGCAGGATGTCCTCGAACTCGTGCCGCACGTCCGGGTTGCGCCAGTCGAAGTCGGGCTGCTCGGGCGCGTACAGGTGCAGGTACCACTCGCCGTCGTCCGTCCGCGTCCAGGCGGGGCCGCCGAACGCCGACGGCCAGTCGTTCGGCGGGGCCTCCTCGCCGGGACGATCCCCTGGCTTGCCGGACCGGAAGATGTAGCGGGAACGTGCGGGCGATCCGGGCGGCGCCGCGAGCGCCTCCCGGAACCAGCGATGCCGGTCGGAGGAGTGGTTCGGGACGATGTCGACGATCAGCCGCATCCCGTGGGCGTGCACGTCCGCCACGAGCGCGTCGAAGTCGTCCAGGGTGCCGAACCGGGGATCGACGTCGCGGTAGTCGGCGACGTCGTAGCCGCCGTCCGCCAGCGGGGAGGTGTAGAAGGGGGTGAGCCACAGCGCGTCCACACCGAGTTCGCGCAGGTGGCCGAGCCGGGACCGGATCCCCTGGAGGTCGCCTTCGCCGTTCCCGTCGGCGTCGGCGAAGCTGCGGACGTAGACCTCGTACACGACGGCGTTGCGCCACCAAGGGGTTCGCGTCATACGGGGCCCTCTACCCGCTTACGTAGGGGCGTTCACCATGCTCTGCGCCGCCATCGTGAAGTAGCCCCAGAGCTGCCGCTCCAGATCCTCGGGAAGCCCGAGCTCGTCCACCGCGACCCGCATGTGCCGCAGCCACGCGTCCCGCTCGGCGGAGCCGATGACGAAGGGAACGTGACGCATCCGCAGCCTCGGATGCCCGCGCCGCATGCTGTAGGTGTTGGGGCCGCCCCAGTACTGGATCAGGAAGAGGCGCAGCCTCTCCTCGGCCGGACCGAGGTCCTCCTCGGGGTAGAGCGCGCGGAGGTCGGGGTCGTCCGCGACCCCCTGGTAGAAGCGGTGCACCAGCCGGTGGAAGGTCTCCTCGCCGCCGACCGCTTCGTAGAAGGTCACCTGTTCAGCCATAGCGCCCCCACCCTATGTGAGACACGCCCCCTTCCTCACCTTGATCCACTGGGAAGGGGCTAGGGGGCGGGGGTGGCGACGGTGACGCCCGCCTCGTCGAAGGCCCGCTTGACGCGTTCGCGCAGCTCGCGGGCGATGTCGCCCTGCCGGCCCGGCACCGTCTTCAGCACGACGCGGATCACGACGGCGTCGCCCGCGAGGGCCTGCACGCCCCACACCGACGGCTGCTCCAGGACGATGTCGTTCCAGGGCGAGTCCGCGACCAGTTCGTCGGCGGTGGTCTGCAGGATCTCCTTGACCTTCTCGGTGTCCTCGTTGATGTCGACCGGGATGTCCAGGACGGCGCGTCCCCAGTTCTGCGACTCGTTCCCGACCTTCTTGATCTCGCCGTTCGGGACGTACCAGACGGTGCCGTCGACGTCCCGCATGCGGGTGACCCGCAGGGTGACGGCCTCGACCGTCCCCTTGGCGCTGCCCACGTCGATGACGTCGCCGACGCCGTACTGGTCCTCCAGCAGCATGAACAGCCCGGCGAGGAAGTCCTTGACGATGTTCTGCGCGCCGAAGCCGACCGCGACGCCGATGACGCTGGCGCTGGCCAGGATGGGGGCGAGGTTGAGGCCGAGCGAGCCGAGGATGCTGAACGCGGCCGTCCCCATGATGATGATGGACGCGATGGAGCGCAGCACCGAGCCGAGCGTCTGGGCCCGCTGGGCGCGCCGCCTGTTGAGCAGGGCGGGGCTGCCCTCGAAGACCGTCCGGGACCGCTCCCGGACCTTCTCCGACATCGTGCCCTCGGCCATCCGCAGCGTGACCTTGGTGATCATCCGGTGCGCGATGTTCTTGACGATCAGCGCCACCACGAAGGTCACGATGATCCACAGCAGCGTGGTGAGCGGCTTGTCCAGCCAGGTGGCCCAGAACTGGGTGAAGTCGGTGTTCTTCGAGACGTTCCAGACCAGCCGGCACGAGATGCTGGGGTCGGTGTTCTTGCAGGCCGCCTCCGGGGTCCCCTTCTCGGCCCAGGGCAGGAACGGCTTGGCGACCGGCGACGCGGCGAGCGGCACGCTGATCGACGCGAACAGAGACATGGTGTGGCAGACCCTCCCCGGCCATTGCGGTTCCACGCCACCTCGCCGTGGACCGGCGGCGGTACGAGCCCGATCGTAGGGGACGGTTCCGACCGGTTCATACGAACGCCGGGGCTGGTGGCGGGGACCGGCCGGGGAGGGGGTCCACCGGGCGAACGTGTCCCGCGGGGACCGCGGCTGCCGCGCCCTTCGCCGCGGCCTCGCGGGACACGCCCGGTCTTGCGGGTCGCCCGGTCAGGGCGCCCGAGTCTGTGACGGAGCCCGGGCTCAGCGGCCCGGGGAGCGTCCGCTCACCCCGCGGCGAGCGGCTGGAGGACGTGCGCCAGCTTGAGGGCCGCGCCGCCGACGTCGTCGACGCGGTGCATGCGCTCGCCCCACGACCACCAGAAGTAGTGGTCCTTGGTCTCGGGGGCGGGGGCGCAGGTGACGTCCTCCGCGAGGCTCGCGGCCTCGGGGTTCACGACCCTCAGGAAGGCCGGCCCCGAGCGGGTCCTGACGACGCGCGCGACGAGGCCCCGCGTGTCCAGTTCGTGCTCCAGTTCTTCGAGGTAGCCGACGCGTCTGTCGCTGACCACCTTCGCACCCCCTCCATAGGCGGGCGGATCGCCCGCGGGCCCAGGGCCCGGTCGACCGGACGGTCGACACTCCGGATTCGCTCGATCACAACACGAGAGATTTGCAACTCTCACACTGACCGGTCAAGGGGCCGGCCGAGCGCCGAAGAACCGGATAACCCCACCTCAGGAGAAGTCCTCCTCCCCGCGGAGGAAAAATCTCTACCCGCGGGGTGCGGAGCGCGTCCCGGCCCTCACCAGTTCTCCGGAATCGCTTGGCGGGGACTGTGACGAGGATTACGCTGCGTGCGCAAGAGATTATCTGTTGTGGCCAAAACGACCGGTCGCCGTGGCCGGGACGACCGCCCACCCCCCGAGGAGGGCGGCGTGCCGGCCCGACGGGAGGAGGCCGGATGTCGGACCCCCCTCGGAGAGAAACGGACGTGGCTCGCCGGATACGCGCACACGCCCTGGCACGGGGACGGGGTCCGGTAGAGATCGCCCAAGAGATCCACGAGCAGTGCGGGCCGCTGTTCGGGACCAGCCGGGTCAAGGCGCACCGGCTGGCCCACGGCGTGGCGCTGTCCGACATCGTGGCGCAGGTCAAGGCGCTCTACGAGGTCGACGGCAAGCCGCCGCCGCGACTCGGGGAGACGCTGCTGTCCGCCTACGAGAGCGGCTACAAGCGTCCCGGCCCGGAGTACCTGCACTACCTGTGCGCCGTCTACCGGGTGGAACCCGACGCCCTCGACTACCAGAGTCCCTGCATCTGCGGCCGCGGACACGCGGCCCGTGCGGGCGCCGCGAGCGTCCCGCAACCGCGCGCGCCGGACCTGCGTCCGGTACCCGACCCCGACGCCATCGTCGGGGCGATCGTGCCCAGGAGCGAGGAGCGCCCCTGGGCGACCGTCAACGACCTGCGGGGCCATGACCGCGCCGACGGCCCCCTGACCATTGATGTGGGAGAGGAGGACATCGTGCTTCGTAGAACCCTTCTGCAGCTGCTGGCCGGAGCGGGCGTGGCGCTCGACGGTCAGTTCCTTGGGGCGGTCGACAACCTGCGCCGCAAGATGGACGACACCCTGGTCAGCGCGACCGTCTCGCCGACCATGCTCGACCAGTGGGAGGAGACCACCTACGGCTACGGCCGGCAGTACCAGGCGACCCCGTCGCTGCGGATGCTCTGCGACGTGCTGCTCGACTTCAGCGAGGTGCGCCGCATGTGCGACAAGCGCCAGCCGGTCGAGCTGCAGGAACGCCTGTGCCGGATCGCCGCGCAGCTGTCCGGGCTGTCCGGGCTCATCATGATCAACCTGGGGGACCACCGGCTCGCCCGCTCGTTCTTCCGCACCGCGCGGACCGCCGCCGACGAGACCGGCGACCGCCAGCTGCGCGCCTGGGTGACCGTCCGCGAGTCGCTCGTCCCGATGTACTACGGCGACCCGCGCGAGGCGCTGCACCTGGCCCGCAAGGCGCAGGACCTCGCCGGCCGGACCCCCGGCGTCGCCGCCGCCATGGCCCCCGCCGTGGAGGCGCGCGCACTCGGCATGCTGGCGATGCGCGGCCGCGGTGACGCCGCCCCCAGCGCCCGCCGCGCGCTCGTGCGCGGCCGTTCGGTGTTCGACCAGCTCTCCAAGACCGACACCTCCGACCTGGTGTTCGGGTTCACCGACCGGCAGATGGCCTTCTACGAGGGCGACACCTTCACCAACCTCGGCGACCACAAGCAGGGCGACGAGGTGCTCAGCCACGCCCTCACCCTGTACTCGCCCACCGACCGCGTCGACCTGACCCTGGTGCGGCTCGACCGGGCGATGTGCAAGCTGCACGCCGGTCACCCCGAGGCCGCGCTGACGGCGGGCCGCGAGGCCATCTACGACCTGCCCGCCGACCACCGGTCCGACATCCTCGTGCACCGCGCCCGGCAGATCGGCGCGGCGGTCGCGACCCAGCACGGCCAGATCCCGGAGCTGGCGGACTTCTACGAGGCCCTCTCCGGCCCGTCGGTGAAGAGCCCGACCCAGGATCAGCCCGCCGCCGTCCGCCCGGGGGAGCAGGTCTGACCGGGATGAGCACCGACAACGCCTCCTGGCAGGGCCACCCCACGCTCGTCCGGCTCAAGGACGAGCCCCCCGAATGGCGCTACGGCGACCTGCGGATCCGCCGGTACCGCGCGGCCGACCACGGCGTCGTCCTGGCCCTCCACCAGAAGGGCCTGGCCCAGGTCGGCCTGCGCCCTGGCGACGGCGTCTACTACGACCACGACTTCTTCCAGATGGAGGACATCTATCTCCGCAACAACGGCGAGTTCCTCATCGGCGAACTCGACCGCGGGATAGTCGCGATGGGCGGCCTGCGCCGCGCCGACCTCATCCCCGGCGGCCGCGCCCGCGCCTACGGCGGCTACGCCCCCGGCACCCCGGCCCTCGACGCCGCCGAGATGGTGCGCCTGCGCGTCCTGCCGGCGGTCCAGCGCCGCGGCTACGGCACCGCGCTCGTCCAGGCCCTGGAGGAACGCGCGACCGAGTACGGCTACCGCATCCTGCGCGCCGACACCACCGAACTCCAGACCCCCGCCCTGGCCCTCTACAGCAAGTTCGGCTGGACGGAGACCCGCCGCGAGTCCATAGGCGGCATAGTCAACATCTACATCCAAAAACTGATGCGCTGAGGCCCCTCAGGCGACACGACGACAAACCGTCCACAGGATCAACCTCAGCCAGCACCGCAACCCCGCAACAACCCCAACGGTCGCGATCGCGTCCGAAGGCAGGTTCGAGCCTGCGAGAACCTGATCGCGCAGCGAGCCGCAAGGCGAGCCGGAGCGATGCCAGCGATCGCCCGCTTTTGTCGACGATGGAGGGCCGCCAGGGCCCGAAGGAGGAGAAAAAGCGATAAACACGCCAAACCCCCTCCTGGAGGCTTCCCAACCCCAGGAGGGGGTCGATCGTGGGCACGGTTGGCCGTGCGTGTCGCTCCGGCAGCGTAGCGCGATCTTGGGGCGCGTGCTGTGGATCGGTCAGGGGCGACCGGCGGCCACCACCTGCATGAGGGGGTAGCGGCGCCGGCGGACGCCGGTGCAGCCGCGCTCGGTGAGGGCGCGGGTGATCTCGCGGTCGCCGAAGGCGGTGAAGCCGGTGGCGCGGCGCAGGAGTTCGGTGCCGAGGCGTGGGGCGGCGAGCGGGCGCCGGGAGGTGAGGATGACCAGTTTCCCGCCGGGTCTGAGGACGCGGGTCATGCCGTCCAGGGCTGCCCAGGGGTCGTCGAAGAGGTAGAGGGCGCCGAAGCAGCAGACGGCGTCGAACGCGGCGTCGCGGAAGGGGAGGTCGACGGCGTCGCCGCGGACGTAGGTCACGGGGTCGGCGGGGTCGGTGTCGGCGACGGCGCGGGTCAGCATGGTCTCGGACGCGTCGAGGCCGACGACGAGGCCGGAGGCGCCGATGCCGGCGGCGAGGGCGCGGGTGACGTTGCCGGGTCCGCATGCCACGTCCAGGACGGTGGCGGGCGGACGGGCGGCGTAGCCGGGTTGTGAGAGGCCGAGCCAGTCGCGGGCCATCGCGTGCTCTTCGGCGGTGTCGGGGCCGAAGGGCCAGCCTTTGGCGAGGTTGAAGCCGACGGGCCGCCACACCTTCTCGTAGATCCGCGGCAGGAACGTCGACTCCATCACCGACTGGGCGAGGGACGGCGACCTCTTCGCGGACGGCCCCAGCAAGTCGAGGTACCCGGCGGACATGTCAGGCTCGCCGGGCGCCTCACGCAGCAGCTCCAGCACCCGCCCGGCCGACTCGCGCAACGTCGTGCTCATCCCACTATTAGATCACGCGTCAATTCGTCGTTCGCTGGCGCCCACCTCGGCCGACACGGCAACCACGCAACAACCCCAACAGTTGCGATCGCGTCCGAAGGCAGGTTTGAGCGAAGCGAGAACCTGATCGCGCAGCGAGCCGCCAGGCGCGTCGGAGCGATGCCAGCGATCGCCCGCAGTGTCCGACGATGGAGGGCCGTCAGGCCCGAAGGAGGAGGGGATTGCAATGAACACAGCCGACTCGCGCAACGTCGTGCTCATCCCACTATTAGATCACGCGTCAATTCGTCGTTCGCTGGCGCCCACCTCAGCCGACACGGCAACCACGCAACAACCCCAACAGTTGCGATCGCGTCCGAAGGCAGGTTTGAGCGAAGCGAGAACCTGATCGCGCAGCGAGCCGCCAGGCGCGTCGGAGCGATGCCAGCGATCGCCCGCAGTGTCCGACGATGGAGGGCCGTCAGGCCCGAAGGAGGAGGGGATTGCAATGAACACAGCCGACTCGCGCAACGTCGTGCTCATCCCACTATTAGATCACGCGTCAATTCTTCTTTCAGGGTGAGGCCGGTTTGAGCGGCCAGGAACGTGAGGGTGTCGGCGGTGAGGTCTGCTGAGCGGGTCACGGAGCGGGCGGCGTGGCCTACTTCGGGTTCGTCGCGTAGGAGGATCGGGGCTTCGGAAGTCGTTGCGTGCTGGAGGGCGGCGCACATCTTGCGGGCGTGGAGGGGGTCCACTCGGGTGTCGCTGCCGAACGTCGTGAACAGGACGGCGGGGTAGGCGGTGCCGGGGTGGACGTGGTGGTAGGGCGAGTAGCCGATGAGCCAGCCGAACTCCTCGGGGTCGTCGGCCGTCCCGTACTCGTCGTTCCAGGTCTGGCCTAGGCCGAAGCGCTCGTAGCGGACCATGTCCAGGAGCGGCGCTGAGCACACGACCGCCCGGTAGAGGTCGGGGCGCTGGGTGAGGGCGGCGCCGACGAGGAGGCCGCCGTTGGAGCCGCCGGAGATCGCGAGCTGGGACGGCGTGGTGAGGCCGTCCGCGATCAGTTTCTCGGCGGCGGCGTGGAAGTCGTCGAAGACGTTCTGCTTGCGGTCCCGCATGCCGGCGCGGTGCCACTGCTCGCCTTCCTCGGAGCCGCCGCGCAGGTTGGCGACCGCGTAGACGCCGCCCGCCTCGACCCACGCGAGGATGCTCGCCGAGTAGGACGGCGTGAGCGAGATGTTGAACCCGCCGTAGCCGTAGAGGATCGCGGGGCGCGGCCCGGTCAGGCCCGGACGGGACGCGACGAGCATGCGCACCTCGGTGCCGTCGCGGGAGGTGTAGGCGACCTGGCGCGTCTCGATCTCGGGGACGTCGACCGTGCCGGGCGCCGACGCCCACGGTGTCGTCTCTCCGGTGCGCGCGTCGTAGCGCAGGACCGCCGAGGGGGTCACGTGGTCGGTGTAGCCGAACCAGGCCTCGTGTCCGCCTTCGGGTCGCTCGACGATGCCGCCGATGGAACCGAGGCCGGGGGTCGGGACGGTGCCGAGCCGCTCCCCGGACGCCAGGTCGTGCACGGTGATCTCGCTGATCGCGTGGCGCGTCCACCCGGCGAGCAGGACCGGGCGTTCCAGGCCGTCGAGGATCGCGAAGTCGGTGAGGACGGCCTCGGGGTCCTGGGGGAGGAGGTCCCGCCACGTCCCGTAGGAGAGGTCGGACGGGTCGGCGACGCACAGCCGGGACCGGGGCGCGTCGCGGTCGGTGAAGACGTAGGCGCGGCCGTCGCGGCCCACGTGGATGCCGGTGGAGGCGTCGACGCCCTCCTGCACGGACCGCAGCGCGGGCGCCTCGGGGGAGGACGAGGTCAGGTCGGCGATCCACAGGTCGTTGCGGGGCGCGGTGCCCTGCGACGCGGAGATCGTGAGCCAGCGGCCGTCGCGGCTGACGCCGACCCCGTAGTAGTTGGTCTTGTCCATGTCCGCGCCGAAGACCAGCACGTCGTGGGTGTCGGGTTCGGTGCCGACGCGGTGCAGGTAGACGCGCCGGTGGTACTGCTCCTCGCCCGGCGGGACGTCCTGGGCGGGCAGCCGGCGCGTGTAGTAGTACGCCTCACCGCCCGGCAGCCAGGCCACCGAGGAGTACCGGGCCCGGTCGATCGGCCCCTCCACCCGGTCGCCCGTCGCGACGTCGATGACGTACAGCAGCGACTCCTCGTCGCCGCCGGTGGACACCTTGTACGCCAGGAGGCGGCCCTCCTTGTCGGGCTGCCAGCCGTCCAGCGTCGTCGTCCCGGCGGGGTCGAGTGCCGTCGGGTCGACGAGGACGCGCTCGGATCCGTCGGGGTCCACGGTGTGGAGCACCGGGTGCTCCTGGTCGGCTGAGCGGCGGGTGAAGAAGCGCCGCTCGCCCCGCCACACGGGGGCCCCGACGCTGCCCGCGCCGAGCAGTTCGAGCAGGCGGGCCCGCAGCGCGTCCCGGCCCGGCAGGGCGTCCATGGTCTTGTGGAAGAGCCCGTCCTGCGCGGCGCGCCACTCGCCGGTCTCGGCGCTGTCCGGATCCTCCAGCCAGCGGTAAGGGTCGGCGACCCGGTGGCCGTGGATGTCCTCGACGATGTCCAGGCGCTGCGCGGACGGATACGGCGTCATGATTGAACTGTATTGGGCGTTAAGGGCTGGCCGGCCAGTACTCCCCGCGGGTTCCGTGTTCGAGCGGGTGTGCGGTGGGGGATTATTGGGGTAGCGGACGACCTCCCTCAGACGCCACACTGATTCTGGTCGGTTCGCCCCTGGGGAGGTCCTCATGGCGAGTGCGCAGGTGCCGGAGACGATAATCGGGCCTCGGTGGGAGGCGCGCTGCGCCGCGACCACCGGGGCGATCAGGCAGTGCGGCCCGGCGGAGGGCGTCTGATGCGACAGGTCCTCCTCCTGAACGCGACGTACGAACCCCTCACCACGCTGCCTCTGCGGAGGGCGGTCTGCCTCGTGCTTCGCGAGAAGGCGGAGATCGTCCATCACGACACCTCGGGTGACGTGCTCCATTCGGCCACGATGACGGTCGAGATCCCGTCCGTCATCCGGCTCCGCCGCTACGTCCGCATCCCGTTCCGGACCCGCGTGCCCCTGACCCGCGCGGCGCTGATGCGCCGCGACAACTTCCGCTGCGTCTACTGCGGCCGCCGCGCCGAGACGATCGACCATGTCCATCCGCGCAGCCGGGGCGGCAAGCACGTCTGGGAGAACTGCGTGGCCTCCTGCATGACGTGCAACCACAGCAAGGCCGACCGGCTGCTGTCGGAGCTGGGCTGGACGCTCAGCATCACCCCGGCCGTTCCGAGAGGGGCGCACTGGCGGCTCATCGGCCTCGTCCACGACGGCGATCCGCAGTGGGCCGCCTACGTCACCGAGCCCGCGGCCTGACGCGCACACCCGGGGGACGTATCCTGGGTGCGTGCCTCGCTATGACTACCGCTGCCGCGCGTGCGGGTCGACCTTCGAGGTCTCCCGCCCGATGATCAACTCGTCCGACCCGGCCCCGTGCCCGGCCGGCCACGACGACACCGTCAAGCTCCTGTCCACGGTCGCCGTCACCGGCACCTCCCGTGGCGGGGCGCCGCAGCCGCCGCCGAGCGGGGGCGGGGGCTGCTGCGGCGGGGGCTGCTGCTCCTGACCGGTCACCCGGCCTGGGCCGCGCGCAGCGCCCGGCCGGTCGCGGCGACGTCGTAGTTCGGCGGGACGCCCTGGAGCAGCACGGTGGTGCCGGGAATGTTGTCGGCGCGCATCGCGAGGATCTTCTGGTAGGCGTCCGAGGCGTACCAGTCGCGGGCCTTGTCCATGTCGGGGAACTCGATGATGACGTAGGCGCCCTCGAACGGGCCTTCGAGCACCTCGGTCTCGCTGGCGTGCACGATGAAGCGACCGCCGAACGGGTCCATGGTCTCCTGGATGCGCTCCATGTAGACAAAGACGTCGTCGTGCAGCGGCGGCTGGGGGGTCATGTAGGCGAGGGCGTAGGCGGTCATCGCGTTCTCCTTGGTGGTGGGGCCGGGCTGGTTCGCCCGACACCCACCACTTTGCCCTGGACGGGGAATGAAGGCGATTACCCGCCGGGTAATGCTCAGCCGTTCAGGCGGTCGAGCTGGGAGACGTCGCGCGCGGCGCCGGTCGAGGCGGAGGTGGCCATCGCGGCGTAGGCGCGCAGGGCGGCGCTGACCGGGCGGTTGCGGTCGCGGGGCCGGTAGCCGCCGAGGTCGGCGAGCAGCTTCTCGCGGCGGATCTCCAGCTCGTCGGCCGGGACGTCCAGCTCCAGGACGCGGTTCGGGATGTCGATCACGATGCGGTCGCCGTCCTCGGCGAGGGCGATGATCCCGCCGCCCGCGGCCTCGGGGGAGGCGTGCCCGATGGACAGCCCGGACGTGCCGCCGGAGAACCGGCCGTCGGTGATCAGCGCGCACGCCTTGCCGAGCCCGCGGCCCTTGAGGAAGCTCGTCGGGTAGAGCATCTCCTGCATGCCGGGCCCGCCCTTCGGGCCCTCGTAGCGGATCACGACGACGTCGCCGGCCTTGACCTTCCCGCCGAGGATGCCCTCGACGGCGTCGTCCTGCGACTCGAAGACGACGGCGGGGCCGGTGAAGGTCCACAGCTCCTCGTCCACCCCGGCGGTCTTGACGATCGCGCCGTCGGGGGCGATGTTGCCGCGCAGGACGGCCAGGCCGCCGTCGGCGGTGTAGGCGTGCTCGGCGGAGCGGATGCAGCCGTTCTCGCGGTCGAGGTCGAGCGACTCCCAGCGGGCGCTCTGCGAGAACGCCGAGGTGCTGCGCACGCCGCCGGGCGCCGCGTGGAACAGCTCGACGGCCTCCGGCAGGACGTCGGGGGAGAGGACGTCCCACTTGGCGAGGAATTCGTCGAGGGACGCGGAGTGGACCGAGTGCGCCGACGCGTTCAGCAGGCCGGCGCGGTTCAGCTCGCCCAGCAGCGCCGGGATGCCGCCCGCGCGGTGGCAGTCCTCGACGTGGTACTTGCCGGTGGCGGGGGCCAGCTTGCAGACGCACGGGACGCGGCGGGAGATCGCGTCGATGTCGGTGAGCCCGAAGTCGACGCCGCCCTCGGTGGCGGCGGCGAGCAGGTGCAGGATCGTGTTGGTGGAGCCGCCCATCGCGACGTCGAGGACCATGGCGTTCTCGAACGCCTCGCGGGTGGCGATGCTCAGCGGCAGGACGGACGCGTCGTCGCCCTCGTAGTACCGCTTGGCGACCTCGACGACGGTGCGGCCGGCGTCCTCGTAGAGGCGGCGGCGGGCGGTGTGGGTGGCCAGCACGGTGCCGTTGCCGGGCAGCGCCAGCCCGATCGCCTCGGTGAGGCAGTTCATCGAGTTGGCGGTGAACATGCCCGAGCAGGACCCGCAGGTCGGGCAGGCGCTCTCCTCCATCTCCAGCAGCTTGTCCTCCGGCATGGAGGAGTCGGCGGAGGCGATGATCGGGTCGATCAGGTCGAGCTTGTTGCCGCCCATGACGCCCTCGACGGGCTTGCCGGCCTCCATCGGGCCGCCGGAGACGAACACGGTCGGGATGTTCAGGCGCAGCGCGGCCAGCAGCATCCCCGGGGTGATCTTGTCGCAGTTGGACACGCAGACCAGGGCGTCGGCGCAGTGCGCGTTGACCATGTACTCGATCGCGTCGGCGATCACCTCGCGGGACGGCAGCGAGTACAGCATGCCGTCGTGGCCCATCGCGATGCCGTCGTCGACGGCGATGGTGTTGAACTCGCGGGGCACGCCGCCGGCCTCCCGGACGGCGCCGGCGACGACCTTGCCGACCTCGTCGAGGTGGACGTGGCCGGGCACGAACTGGGTGAAGCTGTTGGCCACCGCGACGATCGGCTTGCCGAAGTCCTCGCGTTCCACGCCGCTGGCCCGCATGAGCGCGCGGGCGCCCGCCATGTTCCTGCCATGGGTGACCGTGCGTGACCTGAGCGGTGGCATCTTCGACCTCTCCAAACCTGTGACGTGCGGGGACGACGGGCCGCGCATGGTTCGGCGTGGGCGGGCGGGTCGCCTGGAAGGGTACGCGCAGCGGCGGATCGCGGCGCTGCCGCCGGCTCAGCGGAGGTCGCGCCCGGGCCGGCCCGTGACCTCCGATGCTACCAACCCGCCGGAGGGCAGGAAAAAAGCCGGGACGGCGGTGTCCCGGCTTTGCGGCGGGCGGCCCGGGAAAGGGGGCCGCCCTCGCCCTCAGTCGGGGTACTTCGGCGGCAGGGACTCCTCGGCCGCCTGGAAGATGCACTGGACGTCGCCGTCGGTGAGGATCTTCGGGCGGCGGCGCAGGTACGAGCGCGCCCGGTTGCCCGCGTAGACGTCGACGTCGCGCACCCGCATGACCTTCCACGGGATGGACGGGCCGTAGATCGCCACGGACGGCTGCACCGGCACGTCGAAGCCGACCTGCTCGGCGAGGATCATGCTCGCCATCTGGGCCTCCCAGCGCGCCTCGTCCAGCCGGTCCTTCTTGTTGAAGGGGCCGTGGAAGAGCTTGAGGTGGGACATGGTGCGCACGGGGAGGCGCTTGTCCCACTTCTCCGAGTCGATGGCGTAGACGCCGCTCGGCCCGATGACCAGGTGGTCGATCCGCCCGTCGCTGACGCCCTCGTCGTCGCGGGGGACGGCCCGCGCGTGCAGCACGAGGTATCCGTTGCGCCGCAGGGACTTGAGCTGCCGCTCGGTGCGCCGTTCGGCCGCCGAGGACTTCTGCCAGGCGGTGACGGTGGAGCTCTTGCGGGACAGCCGCACGTAGTCGCCGATGACGACGAGCACCGCGACGGTCAGGCCGATCCGCCAGCTCGTCAGCATGAGCGCGGCGGCGCCGGCGAGGACGGCCGCGCCGATCCGGTACGCCCAGCGGCGGATCTTGGGATCGTCGAGCACCGCCGCGGCGGCGCTGCCCTCCAGCCGCTCCTTCACCGGTGTCTGGTCATCGTGTTCACGCGCCTCCTCGGACTCGGGTCGCGCCCTGGCATTCTGCGTGTTGCCCCGCTCCATGGTCGCCATGGTGACGCTCCGTGTTCCTTTCCCTTCGGGGGCATGATCCTCCGTGCGCAGAGTAATCATCGGGAGGGTGGGCGACCAGTCATGCCGGGTTAATGTTTTGTCGCCCCACGTCAGTGATTCTCTTACGGCACGGTCGGGTAGGCCAGTATTAATCTCCTTCCGCCGCTGCTGTCGTGTGTGCCCTCTTTGATGCCCGCGCACACGGCGTCTAGCGTTCCGGATCGTGACACAGATTCATGACCTCAGCGCCACCCGTATGGCCGCCGCCGTCCGCGCCCGGGACGTGTCCCCGGTCGAGCTCGCCGACCATTACCTGGCCCGCATCGAACGTCTGAACGAGCAGGTGGGCGCCTACGTGACGGTCACCGCCGAGCGCGCCCGCGAGGAGGCGCGCCGCGCCGAGAAGGCGGTGCTGGAGACCGGCGACCCGGCGGAGCTGCCGCCGCTGCACGGCGTCCCGGTGCCGATCAAGGACCTGAACATGGTGACCGGCGTCCGGATGACGTTCGGCTCGGCGGTCTACTCCGAGCTGACCGGGTTCGCCGACGACCACGTGGTGGCCAGGCTGGCGGCGGCGGGGACGGTGCTCCTCGGCAAGACCGCGACCCCCGAGTTCGGCCTGCCCTGCTACACCGAGGGCGCCGTGTCGCCTCCGGCCCGCACGCCGTGGGACCCGTCCCGGTCGGCCGGCGGGTCGAGCGGCGGCGCGGCGGCGGCGGTCGCGTCCGGGCTGGCGCCGATCGCGCAGGGCAGCGACGGCGGCGGTTCGATCCGGATCCCGAGCAGCGTGTGCGGGCTGTTCGGGATCAAGCCGACCCGCGGCCGGGTCTCGCAGGGGCCGGTCATCCCCGACCTGTTCGGGCTCTCCACCAACGGGCCGATCGCGCGCACCGTCCGCGACGCCGCCCTCATGCTGGACGTCATGGCGGGCCACATGCCCGGCGACCTGTACCGTGCGCCGGAGGCGGACGGGCCGTTCCTCGCCCGCGCCGACCGCGCGCCGGGCCGGCTGCGGATCGCGCGGAGCCTCCAGCCGCCGGTGCCGGACGTCGAGGTCCACCCCGACTGCGTCGCCGCCTACGAGGACGCGTCGGCGCTCCTGGAGGAGCTGGGCCACGAGGTCGTGGAGCTGCCGCAGGTGCTCGGCTCCGATCTCGTCCCGCACTTCGCGACGCTGTGGGGCGTGATGGCGACGATGACGCCCGTCCCCGAGGGAGGCGAGGACGAGCTCCAGCCGCTGACCCGCTGGCTGCGCGGGTTCGGCGAGAGGACGACGGCGCCGCAGCTGTTCCAGGCCCACGCGGCGCTGCAGGGCGCGCTGCGCGCCGCGTTCCCGGTGATGGACGAGTTCGACGCGATCCTGCACCCCACCCTCGCCATGCCGCCCGTGCCGGTCGGGTACTTCCACGACCAGGACCCGGAGGAGAACTTCCGGCGGCAGACGCACTTCACCCCGTTCTGCGCCATGTACAACATCTCGGGGCAGCCCGCGGTGAACGTCCCGCTGCACTGGAACGGCGAGGGTCTGCCGATCGGTGTCATGCTCGCCGGGCCGCTCGGCGCGGAGGGCACGCTGATCTCGCTGTCCGCGCAGCTGGAGGAGGCCCGCCCCTGGATCGGCCGCACGCCGCCGGTCTGGACGGCGTGACGCGACCCGCACCGGGCATGGTGCAGGCGTGGCTGACGACGAACTGATCAGACTGGCCGGGCACCACGGCGTCGCGACGCGCTACGAGGACTGGCGGGGACGGGAGACGGCGGTCTCGCGCGACACGCTCGCCGCCGTCCTCGCGGCGCTCGGGGTGGACGCCTCCACCCCCTCCTCCGTCCGGGCGGAGCTCGAACGGCACCGGGACCGGGCGCGGGAGCTGCCGCCGACCGTCGTCGTCCGCCGGGCCGGCGCCGGCACCGCCGGCCGGATCCGCGCGGCGCTCGGCGGGCACCTGGACGCCGGCGCCGAGGTGGAGATCGAGTCCGGCACGGACGAGGTGCTGGCGCCGCCGCACGCTCATGTGCCGCCCGACGAGCGCTCCTTCGAGCCGCTGGACGGGCTCGCGGACGTCCCGCCCGGCTGGCGCGGCCTGCGCATCCGGAACGGGACGCGGACGCGGTACACGCAGCTGCTGGTGGCGCCCGGCGCGCTGACGCCGCCGCCCAGGATGTGGGGGTTCACGGCGCAGCTGTACTCGGTGCGGTCCGCCGCGTCGTGGGGCCTCGGAGACCTGCACGACCTGGCGGACCTCGCGGACTGGAGCGGGCGGGAGCTCGGCGCGGGCTTCGTGCTGGTCAACCCGCTGCACGCGACCGAGCCGGTCGCGCCGGTCGGGGCGTCGCCGTACTCGCCGATGAGCCGCCGCTTCCCCTCGCCGCTCTACCTGCGGATCGAGGACATGCCGGAGTACGCGGACCTGCCCGCCGCGGACCGGGAGCGTTTCGCGGCCCTCGCCGCCGGGCTGCGCGCCCGGGAGGGCCTGCTGGACAGGGACGCGGTGTGGGCCGCGAAGCTGGAGGCCCTGGAGACGATGTACGGCCGGCGCCGGGACCGCGACCCGCGGTTCGAGGAGTTCCGGCGGAGGGAGGGCGCCGCGCTCGCGAGCTTCGCGACGTGGTGCGCCATCAGCGAGGAGCAGGGCACCACGGACTGGCGGCGCTGGCCGTCCGGGCTGCGGGGCGCCCACGACCACGGCGTGGTGGACGCGCCCCGGTACCACGCCCGCGCCGGCTTCCACGAGTGGCTCCAGTGGAGGCTGGACGGGCAGCTCGCGGCGGCGCAGCGCGCGGCCCGGGACGCGGGGATGCCCCTCGGGGTCATCCACGACCTGGCGGTCGGGGTGCCGCACGGCAGCGCCGACGCCTGGATGTACAGCGCCTCCTGCGCGGCCGGGATGAGCGTAGGGGCGCCCCCGGACGAGTTCAACCAGCGCGGGCAGGACTGGGGGCAGCAGCCGTGGCGGCCGGGCGCGCTCGCCCTCGACGGCTACCGGCCGTTCCGCGAGATGGCCGCCGCCGCGCTGCGGCACGCCGGGGGGATCCGCCTGGACCACGCCATGCAGGTGTCGCGGCTGTGGTGGGTGCCCGAGGGAGCGTCCCCCGCCGACGGCACCTACGTCCGCTACGACCGCGACGCCCTGCTCGGCTCGCTGTCCTGGGAGGCCGAGCGCTTCGGCGCCGTGGTCGTCGGGGAGGACCTCGGCACCGTCGAGCCGGAGGTCCGGGTGGCGCTGGCCGACAGCGGCGTCCTCGGCACGTCCCTGCTCTGGTTCGAGCGGGACGGGCGGGGCCGGCCCAAGCCGCCGGACCGGTGGCGGGAGCTGTCCCTGGCGACCGTCGGCACCCACGACATGCCGCCGATCACCGGGTTCGTGCACGGCGACCACATCGACCTGCGCGACCGCCTCGGGCTGCTGACCCGTCCCCGGGCCGAGGAGGAGGACGACCACCGCCGCCAGCTGGCCGACTGGCTCGCCGTGCTGCACGCCGAGGGACTGCTGTCCGCCGAGCCGGCCGAGGTCGCGGGGGCGCTGGCGGACGGCTCCGACGCCCACGACGAGGAGATCGTCACCGCGCTGCAGGAGTTCCTGACCCGCACCCCCGCCCGGCTCATCGGCATCTCCCTGGCCGACGCCGTCGGCGAGCGCCGCACGCAGAACCAGCCGGGCACCGTCGACGAGTACCCGAACTGGCGCGTTCCGCTCGGGGACGCGGAGGGCCGCCCCGTCCTCCTGGAGGATCTCAGGGCCCGCGACGCGCTCCGGCTCTTCAGGCGAGCGAGGACGTGATGCGCTCGGTGACGTCGCGCAGGAGCGTGTCGGGCCGCAGGTCGGTGGTGGCGATCGCCGAGAAGACGGCCGGCAGGCCCGGCAGGGGGTAGGAGTCGTCGTCGGCCAGCGCGGACTTGCCCAGCGGGTGCCGGGACAGGGACCTGCGGGCGCGCGTCCAGGCCGCCTGGACCTCCTCGGGCGAGGGGACCCCGAACCCGTGGCCGACCGGTGCGGCGTGCCGCAGCTTCACCAGGGCGCCGTCGGAGAAGTCGGCGGCGAGCCTGCAGCGGTCGCTGAGGTCGGCGCGGACGAGGTCGTCCATGCGGGTCATGACCGTGCAGGGGGTGCGGCAGCGGGCGGCGCAGTCGCCGAGCGCGGCCGCGACCTGGCTGTGCTGGCGGTCGAGGTAGGCGCGCCAGCCGGACGGCGGCTCCTTGGCGACCCGCAGGGTGCGCTCGCAGGCGGAGCGCTCCGGCCGGGTGTGGTCGCACACGCGCGCCGTCCCCGGCTCGACGGGGACGCCGAAGCGGCTGCCCTCGCCGCCCACGGCGGCCCTGATCCGGGCCGGGTCGCCCGCGTGGCCGAGGACGGTCTCCCAGGCCAGCATCGGCAGGTACTCGCCGGCGATGTGGACGGCGGCGACGAGCGCGGCCATGTCGCGGCGGTGCCAGCGGATCGCGATGACCTCCAGCAGCAGCCGGTAGGCGGGGCGGAGGCTGGCGAGCGCCCCGCGGGGGTGCTCGCGCGCCGCCTGCGGCATGCGGCTGGCGCGGGCCCGGTCGAGGAGGTCCCGCGGGACCTCGCCGGCCGCCTCCGGCATGCCGAAGTCCTCGGCGTCCAGGTCCAGGACGCGCTGGCCGAACGCGCACAGCGCCGCGACCGGCGCGGCGCGGCCGTCCGCGGCCAGGGTGCCCTGGGTGATCAGCGCCTCCAGGTCGCCGAAGGCGTAGCGCCGCGCCAGCGCCGTCAGTACGTCCCGAGCCGTCTCCACCGCGTCCCCTCCCCGTGACCATGTAACGATCGCATGGTCACGGGGCCTTTGGGCCGGTTCGGCAGGACGGCCGCGGACGGATCAGGCGGAGGCGGCGTCCTTCGCCCGGGCGCGCAGGGCGCGGGCGACGCCGTCGCGCCCCTCCGACAGGAGCCGCCGCAGCGCCGCCGGCGGGTCGTTCTCCGCGATGTAGGCGTCGGTGCGGTCGACCGTGGACTGCTCGATCACCAGGAAGGGGTAGGCGACCTCGGCGAACGTCTGGGACATGTCGCTGGTCCACTCCTTCCACACGCGCCCGACCTCGGCGAAGTACGCGTCGAGGTAGGGGACGAGCAGCGTGGCCTGGTCCGGCTCGACGAAGCCGCCGAGCGTGGCCCGGTAGACGGCGTTCGGCAGGTCGCCGGCGACGATCCGCTCCCAGGCGGCCGCCTTGGCCTCGGGGGTCGGGATCGCGGCCTTGCAGGCGGCGGCGTGCCGCTCCCCGGCGGCGGTCCGGTCCCGCTCGTGCTCGGCGTCGATCTCGGCCTCGCCCGCCTTGCCGGTGGTGACGAGGCGGCGCAGCAGCGCCCAGCGCAGGTCGGTGTCGACGGTGAGGCCGTCCAGGACCTGCGAGCCGTCCAGCAGCCCCTGGACGAACGCCAGGTGCTCGCCGGTGACGGCCGACGCGGTGAACGCCAGGGTGTAGGCGAGCTGGAGGTCCGAGCCGGGTTCGGCGTCGCGGGCCAGCTCCGACAGGGTGTCCGCCATCAGGGCGAGGCCCTCCTCGCGCCACGCCGGGTCGGCGTACTGCTGGACGGCGGTGCGCGCCTGCCGCAGCAGCGTCTGCGTGACCGAGATGTCGGTGACGCCGCGGATCCCCTTGACCACCAGCCGGACGTAGTCGCGCGTCGCCATCTCCGCGTCGCGGGTCATGTCCCACGCCGCCGACCAGCACAGGGCGCGCGGCAGGCTGTCCTTGACCTCGCCGATGTCCTCGACGAGCGTCTTCAGGGAGTGCTCGTCCAGGCGCACCTTGGCGTAGGTGAGGTCGTCGTCGTTGACCAGGACCAGGTCGGGCCGCTTCTTGCCGACGAGCTGCGGGACCTCGGTGCGGGCGCCGACCACGTCCAGCTCGACCCGCTCGCGCCGCACGAGCCCGTCGGCGGTCTTGTCGTACAGGCCGATGGCGAGCCGGTGGGCCCGCAGCGTCGGGTAGTCGGCCTTGGCCTCCTGGAGCACGGTGAACGAGGAGAAGTTGCCCTCGCCGTCGACCTCGTACTCGGGGCGCATCGTGTTGACCCCGGCGGTCTCCAGCCACTCCTTCGACCAGGACGCCAGGTCGCGGCCGGACGTCTCCTCCAGCGCGCCCAGCAGGTCGGTGAGGACGGTGTTGCCCCACGCGTGCCGGTCGAAGTAACGCCGCACGCCTTCGAGGAAGTTGTCGAGGCCGACGTACGCCACGAGCTGCTTCAGCACGGACGCGCCCTTGGCGTAGGTGATCCCGTCGAAGTTCACCTCCACCGCGCGGATGTCGGGGATGTCGGCGGAGATCGGGTGCGTGGACGGCAGCTGGTCCTGCCGGTAGGCCCAGGCCTTCTCCAGGTTCGCGAACGTCGTCCACGAGCCCTTCCACTTGGTGGCCTCGGCCTGGCACAGGACGCTCATGTACGTGGCGAAGGACTCGTTCAGCCACAGGTCGTCCCACCAGCGCATGGTGACGAGGTCGCCGAACCACATGTGCGCCATCTCGTGCAGGATCGTCTCGGCGCGCCGCTCGTAGGCCGCGTCGGTCACCCTGGACCGGAAGACGTAGTCTTCCAGGAAGGTGACGCAGCCCGCGTTCTCCATGGCGCCCGCGTTGAACTCGGGCACGAAGAGCTGGTCGTACTTCGAGAACGGGTACGGGCGGCCGAAGACCTTCTCGAAGTAGCCGAACCCCTGGCGGGTCACGTCCACGATCGCGTCGGCGTCGAGATGCTCGGCCAGCGAGGCGCGGCAGTACACGCCGAGCGGGATGACGGTGCCGTCCTCGCGGCGGTACTCGTCCCGGACGACGTGGTAGGGCCCGGCCACGAGCGCCGTGATGTAGGTGGAGATCTGCGGCGTCGGCAGGAAGTGCCACGTCCCGTCTCCGGCCGTCTCGGCGGCCTCGTTGGTGACGACCTCCCAGTTCTGGGGCGCCTTCACGGTCAGCTCGAAGGTGGCCTTCAGGTCGGGCTGGTCGAAGCAGGTGAACATGCGGTGCGCGTCGGCCGTCTCGAACTGCGAGTACAGGTACACGCTGTCGTCGACGGGGTCGACGAACCGGTGCAGGCCCTCACCGGACCGGGAGTACGCGCAGTCGGCCACGACCCGCAGCTCGTTGTCGGCCGCGAGGCCGGGCAGCGGGATCCGGCCCTTCTCGGCGTCGTAGGACCCGGGGTCCAGGGCCTCGCCGTTCAGGGTCACCTCCCGCACGACGGCGCCGTGCAGGTCGATGAAGGTGGACGCGCCGGTCTCGGCGCTCCCGAACCTGACCACGGTGGTGGAGCCGAACCGCTCCTCGCCCGTCGTGAGGTCCAGGTCGACCGCGTACGACGCGACGCTGAGCAGCCGGGCCCGTTCCCGCGCCTCGTCGCGCGTGAGGTTGCCTGCCACATGAACTCCTTGGTCGGCTTAAAGGCTTGGTGCCCCCATGTCTACCAACCGGACGACCCGACGGCCCGTCCGCCACGGCCTTCGGGGACCTCTCGCCGACGGGAATCGGGACGGCCGCCCCCGGGTTGTCGCTGGGGACATGCGCAATCTCTAGGAGGCGACGTTGCCCGAGGACGTTCCCACACCCGTGGATTTCTGGTTCGACCCCCTGTGCCCCTGGGCGTGGATCACCTCCCGCTGGATCCTGGAAGTGCAGGAGCAGCGCCCGATCGACGTGCGCTGGCATGTGATGAGCCTGGCCGTCCTCAACGAGGACAAGGACATCCCCGAGGACTACCGGCGGATGCTCGCCGACGCCTGGGGCCCCGTCCGCGTGTGCATCGCGGCCGAGCAGAAGTACGGCTCCGAAGTGCTCGGGCGGCTCTACACCGAGATGGGCACCCGCAGGCACCACGAGCGGCAGAAGTTCGGCCGCGCGTTCTTCGAGGAGTCGCTGACCGCGGCGGGCCTGGACCCGGCCCTCGCGGACGCCGCCGAGTCCACCGGCTACGACGAGGCCCTGCGCGCCTCCCACAAGGACGGGATCGACCGGGTCGGCCAGGAGGTCGGCACCCCGGTGATCGAGGTCGAGGGCCACGCGTTCTTCGGCCCCGTCATCACCCCCATCCCGCGCGGCGAGGACGCCGTCAAGCTGTTCGACGGCGTTCTGGCGGTCGCGAGCGTCCCCGGCTTCTTCGAGCTGAAGCGCACGAGGACGGCGGACCCGAGCTTCGACTGAGCGCGGAACGCGGCCGTCCTCGCGCCCTTGCCGGCGGGCCACACACCGGTTGCTATTGCAAGGATGTTGCAACTACGAGGTGTAT
Source organism: Actinomadura sp. NPDC048955 (assembly GCF_040649435.1). Lineage (NCBI taxonomy): Bacteria > Bacillati > Actinomycetota > Actinomycetes > Streptosporangiales > Thermomonosporaceae > Actinomadura > Actinomadura sp. NPDC048955. Next base: position 89,809 of record NZ_JBEZJI010000006.1, on the reverse strand, counting down.
GCCGACAAACTGGTCCTGCTGGCTGCAAAGAGGTAGGGGTGGTTGAGTCGTGCACGTACCGGACGGATTCATCGACGCGCCGGTCTCGCTCGCTGCGGGCGCCGTCGCGGTGGCCGGGGTCGGGGTCGCGCTGCGCGGCGCCCGGCGGGAACTCGACGACCGCACCGCGCCGCTCGCCGGGCTGACGGCCGCGTTCGTGTTCGCCGCGCAGATGCTCAACTTCCCGGTGGCGGCCGGGACGAGCGGGCACCTGCTCGGCGGGACGCTCGCCGCGATCCTCGTCGGGCCGTATACCGGCGTGCTGTGCGTGTCGGTGGTCCTGCTCATGCAGGCGCTGCTGTTCGCGGACGGGGGCCTGACCGCGCTGGGCGTCAACATCACCACGATGGCGCTGGTCACCGTGGTCGCCGGTTACGGGCTGTTCCGGCTGCTGCTGCGGGTGCTGCCCAAGACCCGCGCCGCCGTGTCGGGGGCGTCGTTCGCCGCGGCCGTCGTCTCGGTGCCCGCCGCGGCCGTGGCCTTCACGCTGATCTACGCGATCGGGGGGACGGCCGACGTCTCGATCGGCAAGGTCGCCGCCGCGATGATCGGCGTGCACGTGCTGATCGGCATCGGCGAGGCGCTGATCACCGCCGTGACCGTGTCGAGCGTGCTCGCCGTCCGGCCCGACCTGGTGTACGGGGCGCGCGGGCTGATGAAGCCGCTGGAGCTGCGCACGGGCGGGCGGAACGCCGCCGAACCGAAGCCGTCCCAGGCCTGAGGAGGACCACGATGACCACCAAGCGCTTCTTCGCCGGGTTCCTGCTCGTCTCCCTCCTCCTGGCCGGGATCGTCAGTTACTACGCCAGCGCGAACCCCGACGGCCTGGAGAAGGTCGCCGAGGACAAGGGCATCAGCGCCAAGGAGAAGGACCACTCGCTCAAGGACTCGCCGCTCGGCGACTACGGCGTCAAGGGCGTCGACGACGCGCGGCTGTCCGGGGGGCTGTCCGGCGTGATCGGCGTCGGCCTCGTCCTCCTCGTGGGCGGCGGGCTGTTCTGGACGGTCCGGCGGCGCGGCCCGGCCGCCGCGCAGGCGGCTCCGGAGCGGGACGAGACGGCGCCGTCCGAGCCGTCCCGGAAGGGCTGATGGGCGCGGGCCACGCGCACCGGCTCTACGTGCCGGGCGCCTCGCCGGTGCACCGGCTGCCGCCGCAGTGCAAGCTCGTCGCCGTCCTGGCGTTCGTGCTGCTGGTCGTCGCCACGCCGCGCGAGCGGATCTGGGCGTTCGGCGTGTACGCGCTGCTGCTCGCGGCCGTGACGGCGGCGGCCCGGGTTCCGTTCGGGACGGTCGCGCGGCGCATCGCCATCGAGGTGCCGTTCGTCGCGTTCGCCTTCCTCATGCCGTTCGTCGCGAACGGCGAGAAGATCACCGTGCTGGGGCTGCGGGTGAGCGAGAGCGGGCTGTGGGGCGCCTGGAACATCCTCGCCAAGGGCACCCTCGGCGTCGTCGCCTCGATCCTGCTGGCCGCCACGACCGAGCCGCGGCTGCTGCTGCTCGGCATCGAGCGGCTGCGGATGCCGCAGCTCATCACGCAGATCGCCACGTTCATGCTGCGGTACGCCGACGTCGTCGCCGCGGAGCTCGGCCGGATGAGGGTCGCGCGGGCGGCCCGCGGTTTCGAGGCCCGCGACATCCGCGCGACGGGGGTCCTCGCCAGGTCCGTGGGCGCCCTGTTCCTGCGCTCCTACGAGCGCGGCGAGCGGGTGCACCTGGCCATGGTGAGCCGCGGGTACGAGGGCCGCATGCCCGTCATCGACACCGTGGGCGCGACCGCCGCGCAGTGGACGGCCGCCGCCGCGCTGCCCTCGGCCGCCGCGCTCGTCGCGCTGGCTGCTTGGATTGCCCCATGACCCCGTCGCTCGAGGTGAAGGGCCTCGCCTACGCGTACCCCGACGGCACTCAGGCTTTGTACGGCGTCGACCTCACGGTCGGGCGCGGGGAGCGCGTCGCGTTGCTCGGGCCGAACGGCGCCGGGAAGACCACGCTCGTCCTGCACCTGAACGGGATCCTGCACGGCGGCCTGGGCGAGGTCCGGGTGGGCGGTCTCGCCGTCGGCCCCCAGGACAGGAAGGCGCTGCGGGAGATCCGACGCCGCGTCGGCATCGTCTTCCAGGACCCCGACGACCAGCTGTTCATGCCGACCGTCCGGGAGGACGTCGCGTTCGGCCCCGCCAATCTCGGCCTGCGCGGCGCCGAGTTGGACCGCCGGGTGGCGGACGCGCTCGCCCGCGTCGGCATGGGGGACGCCGCCGACCGCCCGCCGCAGCACCTCAGCTTCGGCCAGCGCCGCCGCGTCGCCGTGGCCACCGTCCTGGCGATGGAGCCGGAGATCCTCGTGCTGGACGAGCCGTCCTCGAACCTGGACCCGGCCAGCCGCCGCGAGCTCGCCGAGATCCTGCTGAGCCTGGACGTGACGGTGCTGATGGTCACGCACGACCTGCCGTACGCGGCGGAGCTGTGCCCGCGGTCGGTGATCCTCTCCGGCGGCGTCATCGCCGCCGACCGTCCCACCCGCGACCTGCTCACCGACGCCGAGCTGCTCGCGGCGCACCGCCTGGAACTGCCCTTCGGGTTCGACCCGGCCGCGGCCCTGCGCTGACCGACGCGCCCGCCCGCCTCGCCGGATCGCCGGCACTTCGGCCGTTCCGCTTGCCTGCCCGGCCCCGCTCCGGGAGACTCATTGCCTGACAGTGGTAACGGTTTTCATATCCAAAATGGGGGCATTCATGAAGGTTGCGTTCGTCGGCAAGGGCGGCAGCGGCAAGACCACCCTGTCGGCGCTGTTCGTCCGCCATCTGGCCGGACGCGGGCTGCCCGTGGTCGCCATCGACGCCGACATCAACCAGCACCTCGGCGTGGCGCTCGGGCTGGACGAGGGCCGCGCCGCCAAGATCCCCGCGCTGGGCGACCGGCTCACCGAGCTCAAGGAGCACCTGCGCGGCGCCAACCCGCGCATCTCCTCGGCGGCCGCGATGGTCAAGACCACCCCGCCCGGCTCCGGGTCGCGGCTGCTGCGGTTCCGCGGCGACGACCCCTTCCACGAGGCGGGCCAGGAGGTCGACGGCGTCACGCTGCTCGCCACCGGCCCGTTCAACGACGACGACCTCGGCGTGGCCTGCTACCACTCCAAGACCGGCGCGGTGGAGCTCTACCTCAACCACCTCGTGGACGGGTCCGGCGAGTACGTCGTCGTCGACATGACCGCCGGCGCCGACACGTTCGCCTCCGGGCTCTTCACGCGGTTCGACCTGATGTTCCTGGTCGCCGAGCCCACCCGCAAGGGCGTCGGCGTCTACCGGCAGTACACCGAGTACGCCCGCGACTACGACGTCGCCATCCGCGTCGTCGGCAACAAGGTGCAGTCCGAGGAGGACGTCGCCTACCTGCGCGAGCACGTCGGCGACGACCTGCTGACCTGGGTCGGCCAATCCGCCGCCGTCCGGGCGCTGGAGCAGGGCCGCGACGGCGTCGAACTGGAGGACCGCAACACCGCCGCCCTCGACGTCATGCGCGCCGAGGTGGACGGCCGCGTCAAGGACTGGGACGAGTTCCAGCGGCAGGCCGTAGAGTTCCACGTGAAGAACGCGCGGAGCTGGGCGAGCCCGGCCGCGGGGGAGGACCTCGAAGCGCAGGTCGACCCCGGGTTCCGCTTCCCGGTCCCCGCCTCCTAGCGCCTACTGCGGGTAGTCCGGGCCCTACCGGCGGAGACGGAACCGCACTACTCTGCCCGCCATGACGATGCGGCGGATGCTCGCGATGACGGGCGGCGCGGTGGCTCCCATGGCGCTCCTCGCGCTGCTCTTCGGCAACCAGTGGGTCGTCGACGAGATCAACAAGAGCCACATCAGGTACGACGAGGGCATCGGGCCCGTGGTGACGTGGCTGCTCACGCTCTCCTGGCGGATCACGCCGATGGGGAGCCTCGGCGCGAAGCAGGTGCTGCTGGACGACTTCAGCCTGCTCGTCTTCTTCGGCGTGCTGGTGGCGCTGGTGCTGGCGGGCGCCCGGCTGGCCGACCCGGAGCGCGGGCCGTTCGGCGCTTTGATCATCGGCTGGTGGGCGGCGGTCGTCGCGGGCGGCGTGTCCGGGATCGTGGCCGCGCCGCTCACCCGCTGGGCGTTCGAGTTCCAGGAGACGTCGTTCAGCGCGACCTTCAACGCCACGGTCGGCCAGGGCGCCTCCTTCGGCTTCGCGTTCGGCTGGCTCGCCGGGCTCGGCGCCCTGGCCGGGTTCTTCCTCGCCCGGACCCGTGAGTCCGGGCCCCGGCCGCGGCAGCCCTACGCCCCGGCCCAGCCCTACCTGCCCCAGCAGGGCATGCCGGTGCAGCGGCAGCCGTATCCGCAGCAGATGCCGCCGCACCCCTCGGCCGTCCCGTACGTCCCGCCGCAGGGGCAGCCGCAGCAGCCCGCCTGGGGCGCCGCTCCCGTCCCGCAGCCTCAGCAGCCGGGGCAGTTCGGCGTGCCGCCGGTGCCCCCGCAGCCGTCCGCGCCGCCCCAGGAGCAGGCGGCCCCCGAGGCGCCCGAACCGCCAGAGACGCCCGAGGAGCCAGAAGCGCCCGAGGAGCCGGAGGGGCGGAAGGAGGAGAGCCCGGAAGAGCCGCCGGAGAAGGCGGAGAAGCCGGAGGAGTCGAAGGACGCCCCCGCCGACGGCCCGCAGGACGCGCCCGAGGACGACAACCTCGATCTGGCCGACCGGACGATCATCGACCGCAAGCGTGACGACGACGGCTGACCCCCGCGCGCGGGCACGGCGCGGGCCTGCGACAATCGGGCGCATGCGCGTGTTTCTTGGATCCGACCATGCCGGTTTCGAACTGAAGGAGCACCTGGTCTCCTGGCTGAAGGCGAACGGGCATGAGGCCGTCGACTGCGGCGCGTTCGTGTACGACGCCGTCGACGACTACCCCCCGTTCGTCCTGCGGGCGGCCGAGCGGACGGCGGCGGAGCCGGGAACGCTCGGCGTCGTGATCGGCGGCTCCGGCAACGGCGAGGCGATCGCGGCGAACAAGGTCAAGGGCGTGCGGGCCGCGCTGGTCTGGAACGATGAGACCGCCGTGCTCGCCCGCGAGCACAACGACGCGAACGTGATCGCGCTCGGGGCGCGCCAGCACGACCTGGACACCGCGACCCGCTTCGTGGAGCTGTTCCTCGCGACGTCCTACTCCAAGGAGCCGCGCCACACCCGGCGGATCAGGATGCTCGGCGCCTACGAGCACACCGGCGAGCTGCCCCCGCTGCCGCGCGAGGGCTGAGCCGGGCCGAGCCGTCCGGCTAGCGCCCGTTCTCGGGGGGCCGGCGGGCGCCGCGCTTGTCGAGGCGGCGCCGCTCGTTCTTCTCGGCCTTGGTCCGCCTGCCGGTGTCGCCGGGCCTGTTCGGGGCCGATCCGGAGGCGGCCGCGGGTCCGGCGCCGGCGGGCGGCTCCCCGCCCCCGGCGGGCGAGCGCGAGACGTCGCGGGCCCGCATCGCCGCGTCCACCGTGATCCGCATGCCCGGCTGAACCATGGGCCGCTCCCTCCGAGATAGTCGCAAGGCCACATTTACCCTGATTTCACGTAGCACGATCGTTACGATGCGTCACTGGTGCCGTCGGATACTGACCGACCGGGCGCATTGCTCGATACAGTGCCGGAGTCATGCTTCAACGTCTGGTGCAGCTGCTCCCGCCGCGCGTGCGTGCCGTGCTGCGCAGGATCCCGTTCCTGGTCGTGCTCTACCGGTGGCTCAGGCGGGGCACGCTGACCAGGGACAGGTACGTCTTCGCGGCGCTGGCGATCCTCGCGGTCGCCATCGGCATCGCCACGTCCGGCGACTCGCGCGGGCTGGCGCCCTCCGGGGCGCTGGTGCTGATCGTGGTGGTCGGCGGGCTGCTGCTGAAGGTGCGGAGCCTGGCCGCCCTCCTGGCCGTGGTGGCCGCGATGGCCGCCTACAACGTCTGGAAGGACGTCGCCGCGTTCGGCCTCGGCATGATCGCCACGCTGAGCATCACCGCGGTGCTCGCGATCACCCTGGCCCGGACCCGCCAGCAGCTCGGCGTGCAGGGCCTGCGCGGCGACTCGATGCTGCTGGAGCTGCGCGACCGGCTCCGGCGGCACGGCGAGATGCCCGAGCTGCCGGACGGCTGGAGCTCGCAGGTCGTGATGCTCCAGGCGGGGGGCTCCTCGTTCGGCGGCGACTTCGTGGTGTCGGCCTCCGACGGCGACAAGCTGGAGGTCGCGCTGGTCGACGTGTCCGGGAAGGGCACCGACGCCGGAACGCGGGCGCTGATGCTGTCGGGCGCCTTCGGAGGGCTGCTTGGATCGGTCCAGCCCGAGGACTTCCTGCCCGCCTGCAACGTCTACCTGCAGCGCCAGCGCTGGGACGAGGGCTTCGTGACGGCCGTCCACGTCGTGGTCGACCTGCGCACGGGGGAGTACACCGTCGAGTCGGCGGGGCACCCGCCCGCCGTCCAGTTCGACGCGGGCAGCGGCGCCTGGCGGGTCAGCTCCGCCAAGGGCGTGGTGCTGGGCGTGGTGCCCGATCTGAACTGCGTGCCCGAGCGGGGGCAGCTCCGGCCGGGCGACGCGCTGCTCCTGTACACCGACGGCCTGGTGGAGTCGCCGGGCAGCGACCTCGACGCCGGCATCGACCGGCTGCTCGGTGAGGCGGAGCGGCTCGTCCCGCAGGGGTTCGGCAGGGGCGCGCGGGAGCTGGTGGAGACGATGTCCGCCTCGCGCGACGACGACTGCGCCCTCGTCCTGGTCTGGCGCACCTGACGGGCGCGGCCCAGGGGGCCGGGCTCAGTGCCTGGACCTGGCCTTTCCCTTGACCTTGCCGTGCTTCGCCGCGTGCTTCGGCTTCGACTTCGGCTTCTTCTTCTCCTGGGGTTTCTGCTTCGGCTTCTGCTTGTGGTTCTTCACCAGGGGCCGCCGGGAGGTTCCGGCCCTGACGGCGTTGGCCTTCTTCGCGGGGGCGGCGGAGACCGCCGGCGCGGACGGCGCCGGCGCGCCGGGTGAGGCGGGAGGCGCGGCCTTGGCCCCGGTGATCCCGAGGATGATGGCCCCGAACAGCAGGGTGCCCGCCGCGGCGCCCGCGCCCGCCAGCAGCCGAGTGCGGGTGGACGTCGTGGCGTCCGCCACGCCGAGCGGCGTGAACGCCCTGGTGTCGGTGTCCTCGGCGCCGGACTCGCGGGACCGGAACGGCGTCGAGGGCCCCGGGACGGGGCGTCGCCGCCGGGAGCGCGGCGGGAGGGAGCGCCGGGCCGCGGCGCGCGACGGCGTGTCCTCCGGCGGAGCGGGGCGGGGTGCGAGGCGGCCCGCGGCGTGCGGCTGTGGCTGCTCGACGAGGGCGAGCAGCAGGTCGGTCGCGGTGGGCCGGTCCGCCGGGTCCTGCGCCAGCGCCCACCGGACGAGCGGGACCAGCGAGTCCGGAAGGCCGGACAGGTCGGCGTCCCCGGCCGCGGTGCGCAGCGTCGCGGGGTCGCCGCCGATCGGCATCTGCCCCGTCCCGGCGTGGGCGATGAGGCAGCCCCAGGAGAAGATGTCGGCCGCCTGGGACGACGGGCCCCCGACGAGCACCTCCGGGGCGATCCACCCGGGGGTGCCGAACACCTGGCCGGTCGTGGCGGCCTCGTCCGGCTCGTCCTGGCTGCCCGCGATGCCGAAGTCGATGACGCGGCACCCGGACAGGGTGAGCATCACGTTGGCGGGCTTGAGGTCGCGGTGCACGAGGCCCGCCGCGTGGATCGCGGCGAGCGCCGAGGCGACGCCCACGGCGACGCCGTGCAGGTCGGCGGGCGGCAGCGGGCCGCCTGCGGTGAGCCGGTCGTGCAGGGACACGCCCCCGACGTAGTCGGTGACGAGGTAGGGGAGGCCGTCCTGCTCGCCGTGGGCGAGGACCCGCGCGGTGCAGAACGAGGCGACCCGGCTCGCGAGGTGCGCCTCGTCGCGGAAGCGCCGCCGGTACGAGGGGTCGCCGGCGAGGTGCGGGTGGATCGTCTTCACCGCGACGCGCCCGCCCGACACGGGGTCGGCTCCCAGGAAGACCGTGCCCATGCCGCCGGATCCGAGCCTGCCCAGCAGCCGGTGTCCGCCGACCTCGCGGGGGTCGGCGGGTTCGAGTGGCCTGAAGTCAGTATCCATGCGGTGCCTCAGCACCCCCCTTCCGTCTCTCCCGCCCACCCATCCCCTTTCGGCGGCGAATTATGGCGGGTTTTTCCGAAGAAGGGCGGAAACGTGATCGTCACGTCGATGTAGCACCCCGTGCATCGGGGACGTGCAGAGTGAGGGAAGCGGTGCCCGCGTGGACGGCTCCCCAGGGGTGGGAGGCGCCGCCCGCGCGGGCACCGGTCCGGTATGTGGCGATGTTTCGCAGGGCAATGGCCCGGTAAGAACCAGTTCTGCGCTCTCCCCCCGGCGCGTCGACGCGGCGCGGCGCCCGCCGCCGCGTGCGAGCGGAAGGGGGAGGGGCGCCGGGGTGCGGATAATCGGGGACCTGCTGTCGCCGTCGTACTGGTCCGTGCGGACCCGCGTGACGGCGGCCGCGACTCTGATCGTTACGCTTCTGCTCATCGTCGGCGTCACGCTCTTCTACCAGGCCATCCGCAGCACCGTTTACCGAGGCCTGCACGACCGGGGCACCCTGGTCGTCACCGATCTGGCCACGCTCGTGCGCGAGACCGACCTCCGGGGGTCGATCCGCGTCGAGGATCCCGGCTACCCGCTGCTCCAGGTCCTGGACGGTCAGGGCAACGTGCTCGCGGCCAGCGAGTCCCTGCACGGCCGCGGCCCGCTGAAGGTGCCGGTCTCACCGATGGCGGGGCGGCCCGAGTACCACACCCTGCGCTTCCAGGGGCTCGCCGACTTCTACTTCGTCACCGAGCGGGTGGACACCCGCTTCGGCACCCGTATGGTCTACGCCGGCGCGCCCATCACGACGTTCACCCGCTACAGGCCGGTGTTCATCGCGCTGCTCATCGTGACGGTGCTGGTCGCGGCAGCCGTGGTGGGGTGGATCGTGTCCCTGTCGGTCCGGCGGGCGCTGCGGCCGGTCCGGGTGATGAGCGCCGAGATGGCGGAGATCACCGGCGGCGCCGACCGGCGGGTGACCGTGCCCGAGCCGAACGACGAGGTGTCCGAGCTGGCCGACTCGGTGAACGTGATGCTGAACCGGCTGGAGGACGTCCTCGCCCGGCAGCGCGCGTTCGTCGCGGACGTCTCGCACGAGCTGCGCAGCCCGCTGACGGGCCTGCGCACCCAGCTGGAGGTGGCGCTGGAGCAGCCGGAGGACGAGGACTGGCCGGCGGTCGCGCGGGCGGCCCTCGCCGACGCCGATCGGCTGCAGGCCATCGTCAGCGACATGCTCCTCCTGGCGAAGCTGGGCGCGGGCGTGCACGTCGCGCGGGAGCGGGTCGACCTCGGCGAGCTGGTCCGGGCGGAGGTGAGCCGGCGGCCCCGCCGCGTCCCGGTCGAGGTCGCGGCGGACGAGGGCGTCACGGCCCGGGTGACCGGGGCCCATCTGGTCCGGCTGCTGACGAACCTCCTGGACAACGCCGAGCGGCACGCGGAGTCGCGGATCTGGGTGAGCGTGGCGGCGGACGGGCCGGAGGCGGTGCTGGAGGTCCGCGACGACGGCGCCGGGATCGCGCCGGAGGACCGCGAGCGGATCTTCTGGCGTTTCCACCGGCTCGCCGAGGGCCGCGAGCGCGACCGCGGCGGTACCGGCCTCGGGCTGACGATCTCTCGCGACATCGCCCGCGCGCACGGCGGCACGCTCGTGGCCGCCGACAGCGACCAGGGCGCCCGTTTCGTCCTGCGCATCCCCCGCGAGGGGACCTAGGGGAGTGCGAGGGGCGGGCGCCGGGCGCCGTGGCGCGTCGCCCGCTCGAACGCGTGGCCGATCCGCAGGACGGCGAGGTCCGCGTGGTGGGGGCCGACGATCTGCATGCCCACGGGCAGCCCGTCCGAGGTGAACCCGGCGGGCACCGACAGCGCGGGGCACCCGGTCGCCGAGATGAGGAAGCACGACCGCATCCACTCCAGGTAGTCGCGCATCGGCCGCCCGGCGACCTCGCCGGGGTACTCGGCGCCGGCGTCGAAGGGCGGGACCTGGCTGACCGGCAGCAGCAGCGCGTCGTAGCGTTCGAAGAACTCCCGGACGCGGTGGAACAGCGCCGTGTGGAGGGTCTCGGCGCGGCCGAGGTCGGCGCCGGTGAGGGAGCGGCCGGCGTCGATGTTCTCGGCGAGGGAGGGCTTGAAGTCGGCGCGCCGCTCGTCCAGCAGGGGGCGCAGGGTGATGTCCCAGTGCCAGGCCCGCAGGGTCCGGAACACCTCGTCGGCGCCGGTGAGGTCGGGCGAGGCCTCCTCGACCGCGCAGCCCATCTCCTCGAACACCTTGGCGGCGGGTTCGAGGACGCCGGTGACGGCCGGGTCGACGGGGATCGTCCCGCCGAGGTCGGGGGACCAGGCGAGGCGCAGCCCGGCGAGGTCGCGGTCCAGCGGCACGGCGAACGCCGAGCCGGGCGTCTCCAGCGCGATCGGGCTGCGCGGGTCGGGACCGGCGAGCACCGAGAGCAGCAGCGCGACGTCCGCGACCTCCCGGGCCATCGGGCCCTGCACGCCCAGCGTCGACCAGCCCGCGAGGACCGGCCAGGACGGCACCCGGCCCGGCGAGGGGCGCAGCCCGACGACGTTGCAGAACGAGGCCGGGTTGCGCAGCGAGCCGCCCATGTCGCCGCCGTCCGCGAGCGGCTGCATCCCGCACGCCAGCGCGGCCGCGGCGCCGCCGCTGCTGCCGCCCGCCGACCGGGAGAGGTCGTAGGGGTTGCGGGTCAGGCCGAACACCGGGTTGAAGGTGTGGGAGCCGGCGGCGAACTCCGGCGTGTTCGTCTTGCCGAGCGTGACGGCGCCCGCGGCGCGGATCCGCTCGATGACGAGCTCGTCGCGGCCGGGGACGTGGTCGGCGAAGATCGGCGACCCGGAGGTGGTGCGGATTCCGGCGGTGGCGTGGGTGTCCTTGTGCGCGACGGGCAGGCCGTGCAGCGGGCCCGGCGGCTCGCCGACGGCCAGCCGCTCGTCGGCCTCGCGCGCCTGCCGTTCCGCCCGCTCGGCGACCAGCGTGACGATGGCGTTGACCTGCGAGTTCGTCCGCTCGATCTGGTCGAGATGCGCTTGCAGGACCTCGCGCGCCGACAGTTCGCGGGCGCGGATCCGGCGCGCCAGGTCGCGGGCGGACGCGAAAACGATCTCCTCGGACACAGGCCCTCCTCGTGCGCGGGTCCCCACCAGTGTCCACCCCGCGCGCCCGCCGATCCCAGGGTGAGGTCATCATGCAGGGGAGACCGGCGGGAGGGGCTTCGTGACGGAACGTGTCGGGGCGCGCGAGCTGCTGCGCCGGGTGCTGGACGAGGGCGCCTGGACGTCCTGGGACGCCCCGCCCGCCGAGGCGCCGCCCCCTTCCTCCGCGTACGCCCGGGATCTCGCCGCCGCCCGCGAGCGCAGCGGCTGCGACGAGGCCGTCCTGACGGGGGAGGGCCGGCTGCGCGGGCGCCGCGTCGCGTTCGTCGTGTCGGAGTTCCGGTTCCTCGCCGGCTCGATCGGGCTCGCCACGGCCGACCGGATCGTCGCGGCCGTCGAGCGCGCCACCGCCGAGGGCCTGCCGCTGCTCTCCGCGCCCTCCTCCGGCGGCACCCGCATGCAGGAGGGGACCGCCGCGTTCGTGCAGATGGCCCGCATCACCGCCGCCGTCATGGCGCACCGGGCCGCCGGGCTGCCCTACCTGGTCTACCTGCGGCATCCGACGACCGGTGGGGTGTTCGCGTCGTGGGGGTCGCTCGGGCACGTGACGGCCGCCGAGCCCGGCGCGCTGATCGGGTTCCTCGGGCCGCGCGTCTACGAGGGCCTGTACGGGGAGGCGTTCCCGCCGGGGGTGCAGGTCGCCGAGAACCTGGCGGCCAAGGGCCTGCTGGACGCCGTGGTGCCCATCGACGACCTCGCCGCTGTCGCGTCCGCCGCACTGGACGTGCTGTGCGGGCGGCCGCCGTCGGCTCCCTCGCCCCTGCCCGGGAGCGTTCCGCCGGAGGGGACGGCGTGGGACTCGATCGAGCGGTCGCGCCGCCCCGACCGTCCGGGCGTGCGTGAACTGCTGCGGTACGGCGCCGCGGACGTGACGCCGCTGTCGGGCACCGGCCAGGGGGAGGCGGAGCCCGGCCTGCTGCTCGCCCTGGCCCGTTTCGGGGCGGCGCCGTGCGTCCTGGTGGGCCAGGACCGGCGCGGCCAGCGCGGCGGCCACCCGCTCGGCCCGGCCGGGCTGCGCGTCGCGCGTCGCGGGATGCGGCTCGCCGCCGAGCTGGGCCTGCCGCTCGTCACCGTGGTCGACACGCCCGGCGCCGTCCTTTCGGCCGACGCGGAGGAGGGCGGCCTCGCGGGCGAGATCGCCCGCTGCCTCGCCGACCTGATCACCCTCCCGGCGCCGACGCTCTGCCTGCTGCTGGGCGAGGGCACGGGCGGGGCCGCGCTGGCGCTGCTGCCCGCCGACCGCGTCCTGGTGGCCCGGCACGCCTGGCTCTCGCCGCTGCCGCCCGAGGGCGCCTCGCTGATCGTCCACCGGACCGCGGCGCGGGCCGGGGAGATGGCCGAGGAGCAGGGCGTCCGGTCGGCGGACCTGCTGCGCGGCGGGCTGGCGGACGCGCTCGTCGACGAGCGCCCGGACGCCGCCGACGAGCCGGAGGCGTTCTGCCGGCGCGCCGCCGCGGCGGTGGAGCGGGGGCTGTCGGGTCTCGCGCCCACCGGCCCGGCCGCCCGCCGGGCGCGCTACCGTCGGGGATCATGACCGAGACCGTGTCCGGCGCCTACGACGCCGTCGCCGACCTGTACGCCGACCTCTTCCGCGACGCGCTCGACGAGCTCCATCTGGACCGGGCGATGATCACCGCGTTCGCGGCGATGGTCCCGGCCGGGCCGGTCGCCGACCTCGGCTGCGGCCCCGGCCGCGGGACGGCGCTGCTGCACGGCCTCGGCCTGGACGCGTTCGGGCTCGACCTGTCGCCCGCCATGATCGCCCGGGCCCGCGCCGACCATCCGCACCTGCGCTTCGACGAGGGCGACATCACGGCGCTCGACCTCCCGGACGGCGGCCTGGCGGGCGTCCTGTCGTGGTACTCGACCATCCACCTGGGGCCGGCAGAGCTCCCGCGCGCCTTCGCCGAGTTCCACCGGGTGCTGGCCCCCGGCGGCCTGGTCCTGCTCGGGTTCCAGTCGACCGACGAGGACGAGGCGGAGTCGTTCGACCACAAGGTCGCCCTGGCCTACCGCAGGCCCGTCGACGACATGGCCGAGCTGGCCGTCCAGGCCGGGCTGGTGGAGGTGGCGCGGCTCCTGCGCCGTCCCGCGGACAACGAGCGCCCCGTCCCCGCCGGCTGCCTGCTGGCCCGCAAACCCTGAGGGCGCGGCGGTCACCGCCGGGCGGACGCCTGGACCAGGGCCGTGAAGAGGGACTGCTGGGCGCGGTCGGTGGCGGCGGTGTCCTCGGGGTGCCACTGGACGCCCAGGAACCATGCCCGCGGGTCCGCGAGTTCGGCGGCCTCGATCGTGCCGTCGGCGGCGCGGGCGGTGGGGGTCAGGGCCGGGGCGAGGGCCGCGATCGACTGGTGGTGGTAGCAGGACGCGGCGGTCTCCTCGGCGTCCAGGGTCTTGGCGAGCAGGGTGCCGGGCCCGACCGCCACGGGGTGGACGCGGTGCCGGTGGCCGGGCTCCATGTGCTGGTGGAGGGTGCCGCCCAGCACCGCGTTCACCACCTGGAGCCCGCGGCAGACGGCGAGAGTCGGCAGGCCCGCCTCCAGGGCGTGGGCGGCCAGGGCGAGGTCGAAGGCGTCCTGCTCGTCGTCCACGTCGTAGAGGGCCTCGTGGGCGGACGCCGCCCCGTAGTGCCGGGGGTGGAGGTCGCCGCCCCCGGGCAGCAGGACGCCGTCGCAGCGCTCCAGGCGGGACGGGTCGAACGGCGCGGCCGGGTGCATGAGGAACGGCTCGCCGCCCGCCCGGTACACCGCCTCGACCAGAGCCCGGGACGCGACCTCGGCCCGGTACCGCAGGGCCGAGGCGTTCGCGGAGAACCGGGCGGGGAGCGCGATCAGGGGCCTCACAGCTCGATCCAGGTGGTCTTAAGGTCGGTGTACTTGTCCAGCGCGTGCAGGGACTTGTCGCGGCCGTGGCCCGACAGCTTGACGCCGCCGAACGGGACGCTCATGTCGCCCTCCTCGTAGCAGTTGACCCAGACCGTCCCGGCGCGCAGCGCGCGGGATACGCGGTGGGCGGTGGAGAGGTCGGAGGTCCAGACGGCGGCGGCCAGGCCGTAGTCGGTGGCGTTGGCCAGGCGGACCGCCTCGCCGACGTCGTCGAACTCCAGGACGGCCAGGACGGGCCCGAAGATCTCCTCGCGGGCGATCCGCATCCCCGGGTCGACCCGGTCGAACACCGTGGGGGCCAGGAACCGGCCGTCGGCGCGCCCGCCGGCGCGCACGCGGGCGCCGTCCGCGCGGGCCGCCTCCACGTGCGACACGACGCGGGCGTGGTGCGCGGCGGAGACCAGCGGGCCCATCTCGGTGGCCGGGTCGAGCGGGTCGCCCACCCGCAGCGACCCGGCGCGGGCGACGACCCGGTCCAGGACGCGGGAGGCGACCGAGCGGTGGACGAGGAGCCGGGACGGGGCGGTGCACATCTCGCCGGCGTTGAAGAAGATCCCCCACGCGGCGGTGTCGGCGGCGGCGTCCAGGTCCGGGGCGTCCGGCAGGATGATGTTGGGCGACTTGCCGCCGAGTTCGAGCCAGACGCGCTTGAGGTTGGACCCGGCGGCGTAGCGCAGGAAGTGCCGCCCGACCTCGGTGGAGCCGGTGAACGCCAGGACGTCGACGGATGGGTGCTCGCCGAGGGCGCGGCCCGCGGTCTCGCCGGGGCCGTTGACGACGTTGAACGCCCCGGGCGGCAGCCCCGCCTCGGCGGCGAGCGCGGCCAGGTGCAGCGCCGACAGCGGCGACTCCTCGGCGGGCTTCAGCACGACCGTGCAGCCCGCGGCCAGGGCCGGGGCGATCTTCCAGGCGGCCATCGTCAGGGGGAAGTTCCACGGGACGACGGCCGCGACGACGCCTGCGGGCTCGCGGGTCACCAGGGCGAGGGAGGAGGAGGCGGTGCGGGGCGCCTCGTCCCGTTGCTTGTCGGCGATCTCGGCGTACCAGCGCAGGCAGCCGGCGACGGCGCGCAGCTCGATCCCGTACGCCTCGGAGATCGGCTTGCCCATCTCCAGGCTGACGAGCAGGGCGAGCGTCGCGCGGTCGCGTTCGACCAGGTCGGCCCAGCGCAGCAGGGCCGCCTTGCGCTCGGCGGGCGCGAGGCGCGGCCAGGGGCCGGTGTCGAAGGCGCGGCGCGCGGCGGCGACCGCGGCGTCCACCTCGGCCGCGCCGCCGGACGCGACGTGCGCGATCGTCGCGCCGTCGCGGGGCGCCACCACGGGGACCGAGCCGGAGCCGGTGAACTCCCCGTCGACGTGGTGGCCGGTGTGCGGGACGAGCCCGGCGGCACGGGCGCGCCATTCCTCGTAGGGGACGTCGGCCACGGACCCTCCCTCAATTCGTTTGATCCCGAACAATAGCCGTGACGGCTTGACCGCCGCCATCCCCGCTTCCTAGATTATTTGGGACCAAACAAACTGGAGGTGCGCAGCGATGGCAACAGTCGCGGGCGTCGCCGTCGAGCCCGGGCACTGGATCGGCGGTGAGCGCGCCGCCTCCGGCGCGGTGTTCACCGACGTCTCCCCGATCGATGAGCGGCCGATCGCCGAGATCGCGCGGGGCGGTCCGGCCGAGGTGGACGCGGCGGTCGCCGCCGCTCGGCGGGCCTTCCCCGCCTGGGCCCGGACGGACAGGGACGAGCGAGCGCGGCTGCTGCACGCCATCGCCGACGGCGTGGAGAAGCGGACCGAGGAGCTCGCCCAGGTCGAGACCGCCGACAACGGCGCCCTGATCCGCTCCCACCGGCGCGGGGTCATGCCCCGCGTCGCGCACAACTTCCGGTTCTTCGCCGACCGGCTGCTCGGCCTCGGCCACGACGACTTCGACACCCGCGGGCACGCCAACCACGTCGGCTGGGACCCGGCGGGCGTCTGCGCGCTCATCACCCCGTGGAACGCGCCGCTGATGCTCGCCACCTGGAAGATCGCGCCCGCCCTCGCGGCCGGGAACACCGTCGTGCTGAAGCCCGCCGAGTGGACGCCGCTCACCGCGTGCCTGCTGGCCGGCATCGCCGCGGAGGCCGGGCTGCCGGACGGGGTGTTCAACGTCGTCCAGGGATACGGCGCGGAGGTCGGCGGGCCGCTCACCGCGCACCCCGACGTGCGGCGCATCAGCTTCACCGGCTCGGTGCCGACGGCCCGCGCCATCGCCGCCGCGGCCGCGCCGAACCTGACGCCCCTGTCGCTGGAACTGGGCGGCAAGTCCCCGCTGCTCGTCTTCGCCGACGCCGACCTCGACCTGGCCGTGGACCTCGCGGTCGAGCAGTACGACAACGCCGGCCAGGTGTGCCTCGCCGGGACCCGGCTGCTCGTCGAGTCGTCCGTCGCGGACGAGTTCACCGCGCGGTTCGTGGAGAAGGCGTCCGGGCTCCGGCAGGGCGACCCCCGCGACGAGTCCACCGACGTCGGCCCGCTGATCCACCGCCGCCACCTCGAACGGGTGGACGGCTTCGTCCGGCGCGCCGAGGAGGCCGGGGCGCGCGCCCTCATCGGCGGCGGCCCGAACGGCGAACTGGGCGGCCTCTACTACCGGCCCACGCTGTTCACCGGAGCCCCCGGCGGCGCGGAGATCCTCACCGAGGAGGTCTTCGGGCCCGTCCTCACCCTCCAGACGTTCGACACCGAGGAGCAGGCCGTCGCCATGGCGAACGGCACCCGGTTCGGGCTCGCCGCCACGCTCGCCACGGGCGACCCGGAGCGCGCGCGGCGCGTCACCGGGCGGCTCGTGGCCGGGACGGTGTGGGTCAACTGCTTCTTCGTCCGCGACCTGCGGGCGCCGTTCGGCGGGTCCCGGCAGTCCGGGGTCGGGCGCGAGGGCGGCGACTGGAGCTTCGACTTCTACTGCGACCTGAAGAACACGGTGACGGCGCCATGGGCGAGGTAGTCGGCGCGGGGCTCCTCGCGCACGTCCCCACGATCGTCCTGCCCGAGGTCACGCGCCGCGAGCTGAACGGCGGCGAGGACACCACCCTCGTCTCCGGCCTGCGCAGGCTCCGCGCGGACGTCTTCGAGCGGGACGACTACGACACCGTCGTGGTGCTCGACTCGCACTGGGCCACCACCGTCGAGTTCGTCACCACCGCGCAGGACCGCCGCGCCGGGCTCTACACGTCCGAGGAGCTGCCGCGCGGCATGTGCCGGATGCCCTACGACTTCCCCGGCGACCCCGAACTGGCCCGGGCGGTCGCGCGCTACGCCGACAGGCACGGGACCTACATCACCCCGATCGACGACCCCTACCTGCCGATCTACTACGCCACCGTCAACCTGTGGACGCACCTCGGCGTCCGCGACGACCCGTACCTGGGCGAACCGGGCCGGCGGTGGATGTCGATCGGCGTGTGCCAGACCGCCGACACCGAGGACTTCCTGCGCCTCGGCCGCGCCCTCGCCGACGCCGTCGCCGCGACCGACCGCCGCGTCCTGCTGATCGCCTCCGGCGCGCTGTCGCACACCTTCTGGCCGCTGCGGGTGATCCGCGACCACGAGGCGTCCGGCCCCGAGCACATCTTCACGCCGCAGGCGCGGGCCGCCGACGAGCAGCGCATCGCCTGGCTCAGGGACGGCGACCACGCACGCGTCCTGAACGCCATGCCGGAGTTCCTGGCCTTCAGGCCCGAGGCGCGCTTCGGCCACTACCTCATGATGATCGGCGCCCTGGGCGAGCACGCCTGCACCGCCCCCGGCCGCCTCTACAGCGAGTACGAGAACTCCGTCGGAACGGGCCAGGTGCACCTCTGGTTCGACCGGCCCGCGAACGGATGGACCGCCTGATGACCGAGTACCGGAGAATCCTGCTGGACGGCGCCGCGACCCAGGTCGTCCGGGACGGCGACGACCTGCGCGCCGCGGACGGCCGCCGGGTGCGCGCGGCGGACGCCGTCCACCTGCCGCCGTGCGAACCGTCGAAGGTGGTCGCGGTGCACCTCAACCACCGCAGCCGCGTGGAGGAGTTCCAGACGAGGCTGCCGCCCGCGCCGACCTACTTCCACAAGCCGGTCTCGGCGCTGAACGCCCACGGCGGCGCCGTCGTCCGCCCGGAGCGGTGCAGGTACCTCAACTACGAGGGCGAGATCGCGATCGTCATCGGCCGGACGGCCCGCAACATCTCCGCGAAGGAGGCCGGCGGGTACATCGCCGGATACACGGTCGCCAACGACTACGGCCTGCACGACTTCCGCGACACCGACGCGGGCTCGATGCTGCGCGTGAAGGGCTCCGACACCCTGTGCCCCCTGGGGCCGGGCCTGGTCACCGACTGGGACTTCCACGGGAAGTACCTGCGCACGTACGTCAACGGTGAACTGGTGCAGGACGGCAGCACCGGCGAGATGGAGTGGGACATGCACTACCTCGTCGCCGACATCGCCCGCACCATCACGCTCTTTCCGGGGGACGTGCTGCTGTCCGGCACGCCGGCGAACTCGCGTCCCGTCCAGCCCGGCGACGTCGTCGAGGTCGAGGCCGAGGGGCTCGGACGGCTCCGCAACCACATCGTCGCTGGGCCCGTCCCCGTGCGGGACGACTGCGGCGCGCAGCCCACCGAGTCCGAAGAGGTCATCTCCACCGCGTTCGGCGGCGACTGGCAGTTCCGATGCATCCGCCCACCGCGCCGCTGAGTCCCGGGGCGGGGCTGTGCCCCGCCCCTAGCCGACTCAGGAGGTCAGGGTGGCGGCGTGTTCGACGACCTTGCGGCAGAAGGCGCCGACACCGTCCGGGTCGTCGGTGAACTGCGACGGCTTGATGCAGAACGTCGTGAATCCCTGCTCCATCTGCGCCGGGATGCTCTCCAGGGCGGGCTCCAGCGGGGAGACCGAGTGGTCGTCGGGGAACACCGGGCGGCAGCCGCCGATCATCTCCAGTCCGGTGGCGTCCCGCCCGGCCGCGTTCATGGCGGTCGCCAGGCGCTCCACCTCGCCGGGGGTGGGACGGCCCAGCGGATGGAACCCGTGCCCGTACCTGACCAGGCGGTCCAGCAGCCGGTCGTGGAGGTGCTGTCCGCCGAACCACATGCGCGGGCCGTCCGGACGGTGGGCGCGGGGCTCGAAGTAGACGTCCTCGAACGCGAAGTGCGTCCCCTGGGGAGACGGGAGAGCCGCGCCACAGCAGGTCCCAGATCTCCAACTGCTCGTCGAGGATCGCGCCGCGCCTGGTGAACGGGACGCCCATCACGCCGTCCGCGCCGGCGTCCGGGCCGAGCACGACGTGTTCGCTGACCATGACGGCGTCGAACCCGGCGTCCTCGGCCTCCCGCGCCCAGCGGACGAGCACGGGCAGGTCGCGGCCGGTGGTGAGGGTCCAGTTCTCGCTCAGCACGAGCACGAAGCGTGGCGTCATCCCGTTATCGTATGGGCCCAAACGATCGACGGGCGAGGGTCAGCCGCGCGAGCGGCGGCCCGAGCGCCGGGGCGGCGGCGGCGACTGCTCCCGCAGCGCGGCCCGCCGTTCCTCGCCCTCGGCCTCCAGGTGCTCGACCACCGACCGCAGCGTCCGGGCGAGCGCCCGGTTGTCCTCGCCGCTCAGCCCCTCCACCACGAACGCCTCCTCGGCGTTGAACGCCGGGAACATCTGCCGCATCAGCTCCCGCCCCTTGTCGGTCAGCCGTAGCAGGACCAGCCGCCCGTCCGTCGCGTGCGAGCCGCGCTCGATCAGGCCGCGCCCCTCCAGCGTCTTCACCACCCCGGTGAGCGTGCCCTTGGAGATGCCGGCCTCCTCGGCGACGTGCCGCGTTTCCATCTCGTCCCAGATCCACACCACCCACAGGACGACGAACGACGTCCAGGTCAGGTCGGCGCCGCGCAGGACCGAGCTCTCGAAGTGCTGCCGGATCGCGGCGGCGGCGCGGTAGATGTTGGACACCGCCATCATCGCGTCGTGCCGCAGCGGCACGTCCCCGAGCCGCCGCTGGATGGCCTGCTCGGTCTCTTGCAGGGTGTGATGCCCGGTCACGTGCGTCCTCCCGTAGGGCCCGGCGCCGACGGATCGCTTGCGCGCCTCTGGCGGGCCGAAGACGAATCTACTCTCGTCGAAGGTCGTTCGGCTCCGTACGATCCCCGTGGTCCGGCTCCGGGATTCCCCCGTGCGGGGGAGGGCGGTGGCGCTCGCGGGTGATCAACGCGGGCGGCGCGGGCGCGAGGGTGGGGCCATGACCCTTGCGAGCACGCCTTCGGTTCCGTTCGCGCGGCTGCGCGCGGGCTGGGACTCCGCGCACGCCCCGGTCGCGGGCGTCCCCCGGTGGGCGCGGATCGCGGCCATGGCCGTCCCGTTGACCGTCCTGCCGTCCGGGCTGTGGCGGATCGCCGCCTTCGCCCTGCACCTGCCGATCCTCAGCGGCAACGCCCTGGAAACGGACGCGGCGGGAGGTGACCTGCCCGGCTGGGTGCCGCTGGAGGCGTACGTGGTGCTGCTGTCGATCCTGTCGGAGGCGGTGGCGTTCACCGCCCTCGGCATGATCGCCGGGTGGGGCGAGGTGTTCCCGCGCTGGCTGCCGGGCCTGCGGGGACGGCGCGTTCCGATCACGGTCGCCGTGGTCCCGGGCCTCGTGGGCGCCGCGATCCTGACCCCGATGTGGACGGCCTCCGTCGTGAACTGCCTGGTGTTCCAGGAGACCGTCCAGGGGCGGCCGCTGCCCGAAGGCTTCCCCATCCACTTCCACGACTGGCAGGGCGTGCTCGGCGCCGTCGCCTACGCGCCGCTGGTGGCGTGGGGGCCGCTGCTCGCCGCCGTCACGCTCGCCTACTGGCGCCGCCGGACGCGCGCGTCCTGACCGGTCAGGCGAGGCGGCGTCCCCCGTCCCACACGACGCCCACCTGGCGGTAGTAGGCGGCGATGGGCTCCTCGACCGCCAGGCGCGACAGCTCCTCGGTGGGGGAGTCGAACAGGCGCAGGTCGGCCTCGCCCTTCCAGGCCGGGCCGGCCTCGAAGGAGGAGGCGCCCGACTCGATCAGCTCGTCCAGGGCCGGGGCGCCGCCCGGCTCGATGGACGGCAGGAAGCGGTGGTGGGCCATCGGGTGCCCGTTGACGAAGCCGTTCGTCTCGGACGGTTCGTGCAGCGTGACGACCGCTTCGGCCAGGCGGCGGTCGGCGGCGGCCAGGGTGGCGCCGAAGCGGCCGCCCGCGGCGATGCGGGGCGCGGCCCGGCCGTAGGGGTGCGGGCGGGTCTGGTGGATCGAGCCGAGCTTCTTCGGGTAGCCCTGGTGCAGGCCGCGCGCGAGGGCGAAGTCCTTGTCGACCCAGATGTGGACGCAGCGCGAGTAGGTGCGCCCCTCGAACGAGCAGCGGACGACGGCGAAGCACTCCTTGTACTGCGCCCGCACGGGGTCCAGCAGTTCCTCGCCGGACTCCGAGCAGGACTGCCAGTCGGCCCAGATGAGCGCGACCGCGCCCGGGTCGTCCGGGGCGGGGGACAGCGGCACGGGCAGCAGTTCGGCCACGCGGGCCGGATCGGTGCGGTACTCGACCGTGAGCAGGTCGCCCGAGTAGTGCCACGGCGGGCTCGGAATCAGCGACGAGCGCCCCGTCGCGGTCTTGGGGTGCAGGAAGCCTCGCACGGTCGCCACCACGTACCTCCATCTCGTTTGGGCCCATACGATAAGCCCGCCATGCCCCGTTCCGCCACCCGCGCCCGGTGATCAGGTGGTTTCTCGTCGCGACCCTTGCCAGGGACCGCCCGCCGCCATATGGTTTGGTCCCAAATGACCCGAGGGGAGCGCGCGTGAGCCGACCGGTCGAGGACGTGGTGCAGCGGCTGACCGCCGACGGGATCGACGTGGTCCGGGTGTCCTACACCGACCTGATCGGTGTCGAGCGCGCGCGGGACGTGCTCGTCGAGCGGCTGCCCCAGGCCGTCGAGCACGGCCTGTCGTTCTGCCGGGCGATCTACCACACGACCCCGCGCGGCGGCACCGTCGAGGTCCCGGGCGGGCTGGACGCCGGGCTCCCCGACATCTGCGTGCGGCCCGACCTGTCGACGCTGGCGACCGTCTCCTGGGAGGACGGCGTCGCGTCCTGCCTCGGCGAGGCGTGCGAGCCCGGAAGCCGCGAGCCGTGCCCCGAAGGACCCCGGGAGGTGCTGCGCCGGACGATCGGCAGGCTGCGGGAACTCGGGCTGGAGGCCGTCGCCGGGCCCGAGCTGGAGTACTACCTCTGCGAGCCCGACCCGTCCTCGCCCACCGGCTGGCGCCGGTACGGGGACGCGCCCGGCAACGTCTACACCGCCGGCCGCAAGGGCGACCCGGACGGGCACCTGCTGCGCACGCTCCGGCACCTGCGCGACCTCGGCCTCGGCGTCACGATGGGCAACCACGAGTTCGGCGGCGGGCAGTTCGAGATCAACCTCGCGCACTCCGGCGCGCTCGACGCCGCCGACCGCGCGTTCCGGTTCAAGGCGGCCGTCCAGGAGATCGCCCGGCTGGACGGACGGCTCGCCACCTTCATGGCCAAACCGTTCAACGACGAGGGCGGCTCCGGCTTCCACGTCCACCTGTCGTGCCTGGAGGCCGACGGGCGCAACGTCTTCGAGGGCGGGGAGCCGGACGGGCTGTCCGAGACCGCCCACCACGCGATCGCCGGGGTGCTGGCGCACGCCCCCGCCCTGACCGCGCTGCTGAACCCCACGATCAACTCCTACAAGCGGTTCGGCCCGGACAGCCTCGCCCCCTGGCTCGTCGACTGGGGCCTGGACAACCGCAGCGCCATGGTCCGGATCCCGCCCGAGCGCGGCGCCGCGTCCCGGCTGGAGGTGCGCCTCGGGGACGCCTCCGCCAACCCCTACCTGGGCGTCGCCGGCCTCGTCGCCGCCGTCTACCTGGGGATCCGCGACAAGGCGTCCGCGCCGCCGCCGGTGGAGGGATACGGCTACGACGCCGCGAAGGCGCCCGTCCTGCCCGCCGACCTGCCCGCGGCGCTCGACGCGCTCGCCGCCGACGAGGCGCTCACCGAGGTGCTCGGCCAGCAGTTCACGACCGCGTTCCTGACCTACAAGCGGGACGAGGCCGCGCGCTTCCGGCGGCACGTCACCGACTGGGAGTTCCGCGAGTACGCCTACCACCTCTGAAGGAGCTCCCGTGCCGCACGACACCCTCGCCGTGGACCTCGCCGACCTCGACAACTTCATGGACGGCGAGACGCCCTGGCGGATGTTCGAGGCGCTGCGCCGGGGCGAGCCCGTCCACTGGAACCCCGAGACCGACGGCGGCCAGGGCTTCTGGTCCCTGACCCGGCACGCCGACATCGTCGCCGCCGGCCGGGACCCCGCCACGTTCACCTCCGAGCGGTTCGTCAACCTGGAGGAGGTCGACGACCGGCAGGCCGCGCTCCGCCGGTCGATGCTGGAGACCGACGGCCCCCGGCACCTCGCCCTGCGCCGCCTCCTGCAGCGCGAGTTCACCCCCCGCGCCGTCGCCGGCTACGCGACCTTCCTGCGCGGCCTCACCGCCGCGACCCTCGACACCGCCCTCGCCGGGAGCGCCTTCGACTTCGTCGCGGAGATCGCCGCCGACTTCCCGATCAACGTGCTGGCCCGCATGCTGGACGTCCCGGACGGCGACACCCGCAGGCTCATCGACTGGGGCAACCGGATCATCGCCAACACCGACCCCGACCACGCCGACGTCCTGCTGCACAGCTCCGAGAGCGAGCTGTACCGCGACCTGCCGTTCCGCAGCCCCGCGGCCCTGGAGGTCTTCGAGTACGGCCGCGACCTCGCGGCGCGGCGCCGGGGCGGCGAGGGCACCGACCTCGTCAGCCGCCTGGTCAACCAGGTCCCGGCGGACGGCGGGCCGCTCACCGCGCGCGACTTCGACAACTACTTCCTGCTGCTGGTCGTCGCGGGCAACGAGACGACCCGGCACGCCATCACGCACGGCATGCGCGCCCTGATCGACCACCCGGACCAGGCCGAGCGGCTGCGCGCCGACCCCGCGCTCATGCCGGCCGCGGTGGAGGAGTTCCTGCGCTGGGCCTCGCCCGTCTACCACTTCCGCCGCACCGCGACCCGCGACACCGAACTCGGCGGGAAGGCGATCCGCGAGGGCGACAAGGTCGTGCTGTGGTTCGCGTCCGCCAACCGCGACGAGGCCGTCTTCACCGACCCGCACCGCTTCGACATCACCCGCACCCCGAACGACCACATCACCTTCGGCAAGGGCGGCCCGCACTTCTGCCTGGGCGCCGCCCTGGCCCGCCTGGAAATGCGGATCATGTTCGAGGAGCTCCTGCCCCGCCTCGCCGACATCCGCCCGGCCGGCGAGATCCGCCGGCTCCGCTCCAACTTCGTCAACGGCATCAAGCAGATGCCCGTGGCCATCACCCTCGCCTGACCGATCAGGCGTAGGGGTCGGGCGAGGCGAGGGCGAGGGTGCAGAGGGCGTCGAGGGCGTCGTCGGAGTAGTCGGCGGGAAGTTCGATCCCGAGCGTCCGGAAGACGTGCCGGATCTCCTCGGCGCTCGGCACACTGCTCAGCTGCGCGTCGCGCAGCGAGTGCAGCGGCAGCCGCCTGGCCTGCTGGAAGCTGACGTGCAGCTCCGTCTCCCAGGACAGGTACGTCGGCGTCCCGCTGTTGATCACCAGGGCGGGGAACTCGGGGCCCCGCTGGGTGAAGATGAGGCAGCTCGTCGACAGTTCGTAGCGCAGCAGCGAGTACGCCGACGAGAGCCGGACGTCGATGTCGAGCAGCTCGTAGCGCTGCTGGTACCAGGCCGCCGCGAGGATCGTCGCGAACAGCTCGCGGCGGGTCTCCTCCACCGTCCATGTCTGCTCGGGGCTGTCGGAGTCGGTCGCCAGCCGCTGGTGCAGCCGGACGTACTCGCGGCACAGGTCCGGGTCCATGGGGTCGAGGATCTCCAGCCGGAAGTCGAGCCTGCGCCGCAGCGGCCGTGCGGTCGCCACGCACTCGGGCAGCGTGACCGCGCGGATGAAGGCGCCCGTACCGCCCCGGAAGACCCAACGGTCCGTGGTGCGGCGCGCCTCGGTCAGGACCCGGTTGCACTCGGTCCCGCTGATGACACGCACGTCCAGCTGCTTCTGCAGGGTCTCGACCGACTTCTGCACCTCGATGCCGCGGGTGTCGCTGCGGGCGCGGTCGCGCAGGAGCACGATGGAGACCACGGCCAGCGTCGCCATGGTGGCGCTCTGCACGACCTTGGTCGAGGCTATCCCCGCGATGTCCAGGCCGAGGATGACGACGGCGAGGACGAACGCGACGGCGACGTCGACATAGGCCGTCAGCATCTTCCAGATTCGCTGCATCCACCGCTCCCGTCACGCACCGCCACAGGGCCGCGACGATCCTAGCCACTCCCGTCCGAATGCCAGAGCCCTTTGCGGGCGGGGGTTTCCGGCGGTCCGCGCTGAGTGCCCCCGGTCCCTTCGCAGGGGATGGGCCGCGGGGGCTACTGGGGAGTACGGTGTGCGGGAGCCGAGGGCTGGAGGCTGGTGTGGCGTCGTTGACCGAGAAGGTTCCGCCGGGGGTGACCGGGGCCGTGCTCCGCGCCGTGTTCGCGCTGCCGGGGCCGGTGAAGCGGCTCGTCGCCGGGGCGCCGGTGCGGCGGGACGGGCACGAGCTGGCGCTGGACGCGCAGCTCCTGCTGGCGATGATGCGGCTGGAGGGCGAGCGGAGGCTGGCCGGGGGCACGGTCGAGGACGCGCGGCGGGGGATCGCCCGGGGGCAGGCGTACCTGCCGAAGGTGCCGGCGCGGCCGGTCCGGACGCGGAAGGTGGACGCGGGCGACGTGCCGGCGCGGCTCTACACGCCCAAGGGCCTCGCGGAGGGGACGCCGCTGCTCGTCTTCTACCACGGCGGCGGCTGGGTCATCGGGAGCCTCGACACCCACGACACGGTGTGCCGGTACCTCGCCGTGCACGCGGAGGTGCGGGTGCTGTCGGTGGACTACCGGCTCGCGCCCGAGCACCCGTACCCGGCGGCGGCCGACGACGCGCTGGCCGCCTACGAGTACGCGGTGGCCCACGCCGGCGACCTCGGCGCCGACCCGGGAGCCGTCGCGGTGGGCGGCGACAGCGCCGGCGGCAACCTCGCGGCGGTCGTGGGGCTGACGGCGCGGCGGAGGCCGGACTTCGCGCTGCTGTACTACCCGGCGGTCGACATGTCCGTCCTGCGGCGGTCGCGGGACCTGTTCGCCGAGGGCTTCTACCTGACCGACGACGACATGACATGGTTCAGCGACCACTACTGCCCCGAGGCGCGCCGCGCCGAGCCCGCCGCCTCGCCGCTGGTCGCCGAGGACCTCTCCGGCTTCCCGCCCACCTACCTCGTCACCGCCGGGTTCGACCCGCTGCGGGACGAGGGGGAGGAGTTCGCCGAGCGGCTGCGCAAGGCCGGCGTGCCCGTCGCGCTGCGGCGGCAGGAGGACCTCATCCACGGGTTCGCGAACATGTGGTCCCTGGGCGGGCGCTTCCGGGAGGCGGCGTCCGAGGCGGCCGGGGCCCTGCGCACCGGGCTGTACGCGGGGCCCCGCGGCCGGGGCTAGAGGGGCAGGCCCGTGAGGACCATGACCTTCTCCTCGGTGTAGTCGGCGATCGCCGACCGCAGCCCCTCACGGCCGACGCCGGAGTCCTTCACGCCGCCGTAGGGCATCTGGTCGGCGCGGTAGGACGGGACGTCGCCGATCACGACGCCGCCCACGTCGAGCTCGCGGTGGGCGCGGAACGCCACGTCCAGGCTCCGGGTGAACACGCCCGCCTGGAGGCCGAACTTGGAGTCGTTGACGAGGGCGAACGCCTCGTCGGCGCCGTCCACGGCCTGGACGAACATGACCGGGCCGAAGACCTCCTCGCGGGCGATCTTCGAGTCGGCGGGGACGTCGGCGAGGACGGTCGGCGCGTACGCGGCGCCCTCGCGGGTGCCGCCGGTGAGGACGCGCGCGCCCGCGGCGACGGCCTCGTCCACCCAGGCCTCGACGCGCTCGGCGGCCGCCTGGTCGACGAGCGGGCCGACCTGGGTCTTGTCGTCCCACGGGTCGCCGGTGACGAGGGAGGAGACCGTGTCGACCAGCTTCGGCAGGAACTCGTCGAGGACGGACCGGTCGACGTAGACGCGCTGGACGGCGATGCAGCTCTGCCCCGCCTGGTAGTTGGCGAACAGCCCGATCCGCTTGGCGGCCCAGTCGAGGTCGGCGTCGGGCAGGACGACGGCCGCGCCGTTGCCGCCGAGTTCGAGGGTGACGTGCTTGCGCGGCGCCCGGTCGTTGATCGCCCAGCCGACCGGCACGGAGCCGGTGAACGACACGATCGGCAGCCGCGGGTCGTCGACCAGGGCGGAGGCCCGGTCGTTCGGCACCGGCAGGACCGAGAACATCCCGGCGGGCAGGTCGGTCTCGGCCAGCAGCTCGCCGAGCAGCAGCGCCGACAGCGGCGTGGCGGGGGCGGGCTTGAGGACGATCGGCGCGCCCGCCGCGATCGCCGGGGCGATCTTGTGGGCGGCGAGGTTCAGCGGGAAGTTGAACGGCGAGATGCCGAGCACCGGGCCCTTGGGCACCCGGGTGACGTAGGCCATCCGGCCCTCGGCGGCCGGGTCGGTGTCGAGCCGCTGCGTGGTGGCGGCGATGCGGCGGGCCTCCTCGGCGGCGAACCGGAACGTGGAGACCGCGCGGGCCACCTCGCCGCGCGCCCACAGCAGCGGCTTGCCGTTCTCGCCGGTGATCAGCCGGGCGACCTCCTCGGCGCGCTCGGCGAGCCGCGCGGACACGTGCGCGAGGGCCTCGGCCCGCACGTGCAGCGGCAGCGCCGCGGCCTCCCGGCGGACGGCGTCGGCCGCGGCGACCGCCTCCTCCACCTGCGCGGGCGTCGGCACGGCCGCCGTCCCGACCACGCGGCCGTCGTAGGGATGCGTAACGGTCAGCTCACCGTCACCGGTCTCGGGCCGGCCGGCCAGCCAGAATGGGGTCACGTTCATGCGTTTCACGGTATCCGCGGCGGGCCCGATTGGGAGTCGCCGTGCTGTCCAATCCGCTCCTCGCCGTTGGACGCGATGGCGAGCGCGATCCACAGTTCGGCGCGGACGGCCGGATCGTCCGGGTCGCGCCCGAGGAGCTCGGCGGCCTTGCGCATCCGCGACCGCAGCGTGTGCCGGTGGACGCCGAGCGCCCGCGCCGCCGCCTCCCCCTGCCCGTTGGCCGCCACGTAGGCCCGGACGGTCTCGACGAGGCCCTCCGCGCGGAGGGGGGCGAGGAGCGCGCCGGCGAAGGCGTGCGCGAGGCCGGGGTCCAGGAGACCGAGCACGCCCTGCCCGGGGAGCCGGGAGTAGTGCAGGACGTCCCGTCCCGACCGCCCGGCCGCGGCGAGGGCCTCCTCGGCCTGCCGCAGGGCGGGCCGCAGGTCGCCGGAGGCGGGGTCGCTGACGCCGACCGGGCCGCTGCCCGCGAGGAGCCGCTCGACCGTCCCGAGCGTCCCGTCCGGCACGATCACGGCGATGTGCCCGCCGAGCGGAACCGCCGGGCACTGCTCCCCGGCGGGGTCGGACTCCAGCGCGTCCAGGACGGCGGCGCCGCCCGCGCAGGCCAGTACCCGGACGGGCCCGCGCGGGAGCGACGGGCCCTCACCGGGCCGGCCGAGCAGCAGCGCCGCCAGCGACGCACGGAGGTCGCGCCCGGTGCGGGGCGTCTCCGACTGGAGCGTCAGCAGGGCCACGGCGGCGCCCACGATCGTGTGCGCGGTGGGCGGGAGCGGCGCGTCCGCGCCCACCGCGAGGAACCCGCGCGGGCGCCCGCCCAGCCCGACGCGCTGCACGACGATGTGGTCGTCGGGGATCGCCAGCGCGACGCTCGCGGCGGGTCCGCCCCCGTCGGGGCGGCGCCGCAGCCGGGCCAGTTCGGGCGCGAGGTCCCCGGCGCGGTCGCGGGCGCGGGCGGGTTCGGCGTGCCGGACGTCGCCGGACGCGTCCAGCAGCAGGGCCCACCCGCCGAGCAGCCGGGCCAGGCGGGCGACCAGCGCGCCGGGGCCGGTGAGCGCGGCGCGGGTCAGCTCGCGCTGGGCCTGGAACGCGCGGGTCACGTCCTCGTACCACTCGGCGGCGAGGACCCGGGAGACCGCCTTGCCGATCGCGATGAACGGGGTCGGGCGCGGCACCTCCAGCAGTACGAGCCCCTGGTCGCGGGCCGCGGCGAGCAGCTCGGCGGGGACGGTCTCGTGGATGACGCCGACCGCGAACCCGAGACCGGCGACCCCCTGCGCGACCAGCCGGGACACGTAGCCTTCGGCGTTCGCGGCGGTGAGCCGCATGCCGGTGGTCAGCACCAGCTCGCCGCCCTCCAGGAACGGGGTCGGGTCCTCCAGCTCGCTGACGGCGACCCACACGACCGGGGTCGCGGGGAGCGGTCCGGTGAGCGATCGCAGTCCGAGCTGGGGGAGGGCGGCCACGGCGGCCAACGTGGGCGGCATGTCAATCCCTGTGCAAAGTGTCTACCTCGCCGGACGGATTTCGCCGTCCCGTACGGTTCATCGTAGGCGGAGCCCGGCTTATGTTCAGGCCATGACCAGCCAGGACACCACCCTCGCCGCGAGCGCCTCCCGCCTGCCGCAGGAACGCCGCGTCGTGACCGAGATCCCCGGCCCGCGCTCCCGCGCGCTGCACGAGCGGCGCCTCGCGGCGGTGCCGCCCGGCGTCGGCAGCGTCCTGCCGGTGTACGTGACGGACGCGGACGGCGGCGTGGTCGTCGACGCCGACGGCAACTCGCTGATCGACTTCGGCTCCGGCATCGCGGTCACGAACGTCGGCAACGCCAACCCGCGGGTCGCGGCGCGGGTGAAGGCGCAGGCCGAGCGGTTCACCCACACCTGCTTCATGGTCGCGCCGTACGAGTCCTACGTGGCGGTGTGCGAGAACCTCAACCGGATCACGCCCGGCGACCACGAGAAGCGCTCCCTGCTGGTCAACAGCGGCGCCGAGGCGGTGGAGAACGCCGTCAAGATCGCCCGGTACGCGACGGGGCGGCAGGCGGTCGTGGCGTTCGACCACGGCTACCACGGCCGGACGCTGCTGACGATGACGCTGACCGCGAAGAACATGCCCTACAAGCAGGGGTTCGGCCCGTACGCGCCCGAGGTGTACCGGATGCCGCTGGCCTACCCCTACCGCTGGCCCACCGGCCCCGACGACTGCGGGCCGGAGGCGGCGGCGCTGGTGATCGAGCAGATCACCAAGCAGATCGGCCCGACGAACGTCGCGGCGCTGCTGATCGAGCCGATCCAGGGCGAGGGCGGGTTCATCGAGCCCGCGCCCGGGTTCCTGCCGGCGCTCGCCGAGTTCGGCCGCGCCAACGGCATCCTGTTCATCGCCGACGAGGTGCAGACGGGCTTCGCGCGGACCGGCGACCTGTTCGCCTGCGAGCACGAGGCGATCGTGCCCGACCTGGTCGCGACGGCGAAGGGCATCGCGGGCGGGCTGCCCCTCGCGGCCGTCACCGGGCGCGCCGACATCATGGACAAGGTGCACGGCGGCGGGCTCGGCGGCACCTACGGCGGCAACCCGCTCGCCTGCGAGGCGGCGCTCGCCGTCCTGGAGGAGATCGAGGAGGGCAAGCTCACCGAGCGCGCCCGCCGGATCGGCGAGATCATGCTGCCCCGGCTGCGCGCCCTCGCGACGCGGCATCCGGCGATCGGGGACGTGCGCGGGCGCGGCGCGATGATCGCCATCGAGCTGGTGCGGGAGGGGACGAAGGAGCCCGACCCCGAGCTGACCGCGCGGATCGCCCGCCGCTGTCACGAGAACGGCCTGCTCGTGCTGACCACCGGGACGTACGGGAACGTGATGCGCTTCCTGCCGCCGCTCGTCATCTCCGAGGAGCTGCTGACCGAGGGGCTGGACGTCCTGGACGCGGCCTTCGAGGGCTGACCCGCGTCGGCGCCGGTATTGACCGCCCATCGTTTGGCCCCGTACGTTCATCATGACGTTTGGGCCCAAAGGAGGGGTGGAAGATGACGGTGACCCCGGACCTGGTCCTGCTGGACGGCGAGGTCCTCACCGCCGACGCGCGGTTCAGCGTGGCGCGGGCCTTGGCGATCACCGGCGGGACGATCAGCGCGGTCGGCGGGACCGAGGAGATCCGGGCGCTGGCGGGCCCGCGCACGCAGGTCGTCGACCTGCGCGGGCGGACCGCGCTCCCCGGTGTCAACGACTCGCACCTGCACGGCTGCGCGTTCGGGTCCACCCGCCCGCCGCTCGCCCTGGACCTCGGGTTCCCGGCCGTCCGGTCGATCGCCGACATCCGGGCGGCGGTCGGGGAGGCGGCGTCCCGGACCCCCGAGGGCGAGTGGATCCGCGGCAACGGCTGGGACACCGGCTACCTCGCCGAGTGCGCGGACGGCGCCCGGACGCCGGACCGGGCCGACCTCGACGCGGCCGCCCCGGCCCACCCCGTCTACCTCCAGGACTTCAGCGGCCACCTCACCTGGGTCAACTCACGGGCACTGGAACTGGCGGGCGTCGACGCCTCCACCCCCGTCCCCGAGGGCGGGGTCGTCCACACCGACGGCGCGGGCAACCCGACCGGCCTGCTCGCCGAGGGCGCGCAGGAACTGATCCAGAGGCACCTGCCCGCCTTCACCAGGGCCGACGTCGAGCGCGCCATCCGGGCGGCCGTCGCCGTCCTGCACCGCGAGGGGCATCACCAGCTTCACCGAGCCGGGCCTCGGGCCGGGCGGCGCGAGCCTGTTCGCGGGCGCCTCGGGCCAGCTCACCCTGGACGTCTACGGCGACCTCGCCCGCGCCGGCGACCTCGCCGCCCGGGTCAGCGTCCTGCTGCTGCTCACCGGCATGGGCGGCTCGGCCGCCGAGATCGCCGAGGGCCTCGCGAACGCGAAGGTGCCGCGGGACGTGGACCCGCGCATCCTGCGCGTCCTCGGCGTCAAGGTCTTCGCCGACGGCACCCCGCCCAACAGGACCGCCTGGATGCACCAGGAGTACGAGGGCGGCGGCGGCTTCGGCTGCCTGTGCGTGCACGGCGCCGCCGACGCGCTGCGCACCCGCGAGCTGACCGAGATGGTCCGGCTCGCGCACGTCTCGGGCCACCAGCTCGGCGTGCACGTAACCGGCGACCGGGCGCTGGACGCCGTGGTGGACGCCTTCGAGGCCGCGCAGGTCGAGCACCCCCGCGACGACCCGCGGCACTACGTCATCCACGCCGACCTGCCCGGCGCGCAGAGCCTGCGCAAGCTCGCCGCCCACGGCTTCGGCGCGAACATGAACCCCGCCATCCAGTGGACCATCGCCGACCTGGTGGAGGAGCTGCTAGGCCCCGAACGGGCCGCCTACCAGTTCCCCGTCCGGTCGGCGGTCGAGGCGGGCATCCCCGTCACCGCGAGCTCCGACGCCCCCGTCACCTACCCGAACTGGCGGCAGGGCGTCGCGGCGATGCTGCTGCGCGAGTCCAAGGCCAGCGGCCGCACGTTCGGGCCCGGGGAGCGCGTCGGGCTGCCGGACGCCGTGCGCGCCTACACCTCCAACGCCGCGTGGCAGGACTTCGCCGAGGACTGGAAGGGCAGCCTCGAACCCGGCAAGGCCGCCGACGTCACCGTCCTGGACGGCACCCTGACCGCCCTCGACCCGCACGACCTCCCGGACACCCCCGTCGCGATGACCGTCTTCGACGGCCGCGTCGTCCACGCCGCCGAGGGCGTCTGAGCCGCGGACCGCCCGTCGGCGACCGGGTTCCGGGTCACGCCGCGCTGAGGCTCTCCGGGTACAGGCCCGCGAGGATGTCGTAGGAGCGCAGCCGGTCGGCGTGGTCGAAGACCTGCGTGGTCACCATGACCTCGTCGACCCCGGCCCGGCCGATCAGCTCGTCCAGCTGCTTGCGGACGGCGTCCGGGCCGCCGACGACCTGGTCGGACAGCCGCGCGTCGATCATCTGCCGCTCCAGCGGCGTGTACGGGTAGGACGCGGCCTCCTCCGGCGTCGGCAGCGGCCCCGGGCGCCCCTGCCGCAGCCGCAGGAACGACAGCGCCTGCGGAGCGGCCAGCTCGCGGGCCCGCTCGTCGGTGTCGGACGCCGTCACCGACACCCCGATCATCGAGTACGGCGCGTCCAGCGCGCCGGGACGGAACGACTGCCGGTACAGGGTCAACGCGGGCACGGTGTTCTCGGCGCTGAAGTGGTGCGCGAACGCGAACGGCAGGCCGAGCAGGCCGGCGAGCCGCGCGCTGTACCCGCTGGAGCCGAGCAGCCACACCGGCGGCTCGTTCCCGGCCGCCGGGGTCACCTTGCTGTCGGCGGCGAAGTACTCGCGCAGCTCGACGACCTGCTCGGGGAAGTCGTCGACCGACAGCGCCTCGGCGGACCGGCGCAGCGCCCGCGCGGTCGCCTGGTCGGTGCCGGGCGCGCGGCCGAGACCGAGGTCGATGCGCCCGGGGTGCAGGGCCTCCAGCGTCCCGAACTGCTCGGCGACGACCATCGGCGCGTGGTTGGGCAGCATGACCCCGCCCGACCCCACCCGCATCCGGGAGGTCGCCGCCGCGACCTGCCCGATCAGCACGGCGGTCGCCGAGCTGGCGATGCCGGGCATCGCGTGGTGCTCGGCCAGCCAGTAGCGGTGGAAGCCGAGCCGCTCGGCGTGCCGGGCCAGGTCGAGCGTGTGGCGCAGGGCCTGGCCGGACGTGGAGCCGGTGACGACGGGGGCGAGATCGAGGACGGAGAGGCGCACGGTCATACCCTGTGCCAACCCGTCCCGGGCCGGTCCTCTTCCCGCTAGCCCTTCATCGCGGCGACGACGGCGACGGCGACGACCGCGATCAGGACGGGGGCCGCGATGCTGAGCCACGACCAGTTCACCAGGGTGCGGGCCCGCGCGGGGTCCTCCGCGAACCGGGTCTCCGCCCGCGTGTACAGCAGGGCGCCCACCACGACCAGCGGCAGGCACGCGAACGTCGTGAGAAGGCCGAGGACGAAGGCGACGACCTGCCCGAACCGTGTGTAGGTGCCGTCCGGGCCGATACCGAACGCGAGGCGGGGAGCGGGCGCCGAGGCGGAGACGGCACCGGAGACGGCTTCGGTCATGAGCGCACCCATCTCTAGGAATGTGACCTGGATCATACGCTCGGTGACCGGGGTGCGCGAGAGGGCCGGCCGCGCTTTCACGGCGGCCGGCCCTGGGGAGGTCGCTCAGCGCAGGTCGAGGCCTAGCAGGACGGGGTCGTGGTCGGACGACCGGAACGCGTCCGGCCTGTAGAACGCGGGCGGGTTGTACTCGGTGTTGTAGTCGAGGAACACCGGCTCGTCGCTGTTGATGTGCCAGATCGTCGCGCCGGTCACGCGCCGCGACAGCGCCCTGCCCGCGAGCGCGTGGTCCAGCTCGCCCGACTGCCCGTCGAACACGTAGCTGTACCGCTGGCTCGGGCGGACGAACCGCTGCGTCTGCCCGACGAGCCCGGCGCCGGTGAGCGCCTTCACCGGGTCCTCGGCGGTGTAGGCGTTGAGGTCGCCGACGACGAGCGGGTTCGGCACGCCGGCCGCGAGATCGGCGACCGCCCCGGCCTGCGCCACGCGGCGGGCGTTGTAGCAGCCCTGGCCGTCGCCCTGGTCCTGGTCGGGGCCGGTGGCCCCGCCGCAGCCCTTCGACTTGAGATGGTTCACGATCATGGTGAACGCCGTCCCGCCCGCCCGGGGGCGGAACGTCTGCACCAGCGGCGGCCGGTCGAACACCGGGTCCTGCGACGAGCGCGCGTCGCCGACCGGCGTGACCTTCGACGGCCGGTAGATCAGCGCGACGTGGATCTCGTCCGTCCCGGGGTACGGGTGCCGCACCCACGTGTACGTTCCGGCGCCGGCCGCCCGGTTCAGCCGGTCGACGATCGCCCCGACGGCGGTGTCGCCGTTGTTCTCGACCTCCATCAGCCCGACGACGTCGGCGTCCAGGCCCCGCAGCGCGGCGGTCAGCTTGGCGAGCTGCCGCTCCTGCTCCTCGGCCGTGTCCGCCCCGCGCCTGTCGAGCGTCGTGAACCAGTTCAGCGTGTTGAAGCTGGCGACGCGCAAGTCACCGCCGACGTTCTGCGGCCGCTTCCGCCCCGGGTTGGCGTTGTCGAACCGCGCGGGCCTGGTCGGCTGCAACGTGTAGGCGCCGAACTGGTAGGTGAGCACACCGGTCAGCCCGGTCGTGGCGTCCCCGATCCGCAGGACGCGGGGGTCGGTGTACGGGATCGTCGCCGGGTTCTGCACGTTCGACCCGTCGTCGACCAGGAGCCGCCGCGCGTCGTTGCCCGCCTGGGTGGTGCCGTGCCCGTCGGTCGGCTGGAAGAGGCGGCCGCCCGCGGAGACCGTGACCTGCCCGTACCGTCCGAGCTGGTAGGTCTCGGTGGCGGTGAGCCGCTGGCCGAACCGCAGCAGCATGCCCTCGTACTGCTCCAGGCCCGCGCCGTCCTTGAGCGGCAGCCGGACGGCCGTGGGCGCGACCTTCCCGGTGCCGCACACGTCCACGGCCGACACGGGGGACAGTTCGGTGAGCCCGTTGTACTCGACGGCCTTGCCGGTGACGAGGACCCGGTCGCCGACCGCGACATCGGTGGCCGAGTAGACGAACAGCCCGTCGGAGGTCCGCGGATCCGCGTCGGGCGTCGGGTCCTGGACGAAGAAGCCCTTGAGCTGGTCGGCGCGCTGGAGGTCCGCGGTCACGACCCCCTCCACCCGGACGGTCTGCCCGGCGAAGGGGGTCGTGCTGCCGCTGCCCTGGACCTCGGCGATCTGGTGGTCGGCGGGGATGCCGCAGGTGGACGGCTCCGCCGCGGCGGCCGTCTGGACGCCGGCGGCGAGGCCGGCGGTCAGGACGGTCGCGAGTGCTGCTGCTGTTCGGCGCATGGCGGGAGAGTAGGCGCGCCCCCTGGCCGACCAGCGAACCGTTAATGAAGACTCCACCAATTCGCAACGGACCCGGCTACCGGCCAGGACGCTCCAGCAGGGTGATCAGGCGGGCGAGGCCGTCCTCGCCGTGGCCCTCCTCGACCGCGCGGTCGAGCAGGTCCCGCACGGAGAGCAGGTACCCGGGGTCCACGCCCTGGTCGCGGCTCGTCTCGATCAGGCCGGGGAACGCCATCTGGCTGGTCGCGACGCTGGAGACGGTGGTCGCGAAGTCGCCGGCCTCGACGGCGCGGGCCTGCTCGGGGAGCGAGCCCAGCATCGCGGTCAGCCACGCGGTGGCCATCGGCTCGAAGTCCGTGGCCGCGACCTTCTCCGACCGGACGAGCGCGAAGGCGTGCTGGACGCCGGCGAACATGCCGTACATCGCGTCCAGCAGGGCCAGGTCGAACAGCGGCGCGAGCCCCGGGTCGCCCCCCAGGAACCGCGGCCGGCCCAGGGCCGCGAGGGTCTCGCGGTGCTCCTCGAACGCCTCCTCGTCGCCGCTGTAGAGGATCAGCGCCCCCGGCTGCCCGATCATGGGCGGGACGGCCATGATGCCGCCGTCCACGTACCGGGCGCCGAGCCCGGCGGCGCGGCCGGCCATGGCGCGGGCCTGCCGGGGCGTCCCGTTGGTGAGCTGGACGATCGTGCGCCCGGCCGCCGCGCCGCCGAGGATCTCCTCGGCGTTGCCGTACACGGACAGGCACACGATCACCAGCGGGCTCGCCGAGATCGCCGCCTCGGCGCTCTCCGCCTCCACCGCGCCCTTGGCGACGAGCGGCCCGGCCTTGGCGCGCGAGCGGTTCCAGACGGTCACCGTCCGCCCGTCCCTCAGCAGCGCCTCGGCGAGCGCGCTGCCCATCAGCCCGAGTCCCAGCACGGTCACGGAAGTCGTCGTCATGTCGGTCCCCTTCGTCTTCGTAGGGCTCCAGCCTGCGGCGGGCGGGTTCGGGAAAGGTTCGGGCCGCATTACGGTGGGGGCATGCGCTTCGGGGTCCTCGGTCCGCTGGAGGTGCGGACCGAGGACGGCCGCCCGGTCCCGGTCCCGGACCGGAAGGTGCGGGCGCTGCTGGCCGATCTCCTCGCGCACGCCGGACGCGCCGTCCCCGCCGACCGCCTCATCGACGACCTGTGGGGCGACGCGCTGCCCGCCGATCCGCCGGCGACGCTGCGGGCCCGCGTCTCCCAGCTGCGCCGGACGCTGGAGGACGCCGAGCCGGGCGCCCGGGCCCTGGTCGAGACCCGCCCGCCCGGCTACCGGCTGGCCGCGCGGACCGACGCGCTCGACTTCGCGGACCTCGCCGGGGGCGTGCCGGACGCGTCCGGCCCCGCCGCCCGGGCCGCGCTGTTCGCCGAGGCGCTGGAGCTCTGGCGCGGCCCCGCGTTCGCCGACTTCGCCGACGCGCCGTTCGCGGCCCCCGAGATCGCCCGCCTGGACGAACTGCGCCTCGCGGCCCTGGAGGGGCGCGCCGAGGCCCGCCTCGAGCTGGGCGAGGACGCGGCACTGGCGGCCGAGCTGCGCGGACCGGTGCGGGAGCACCCGTTCCGGGAGCGGCTGCGCGCGGCCCACATGCGGGCCCTGTACCGGGCGGGCCGTCCCGCCGAGGCCCTCGCCGCCTACGACGACCTGCGCGTCCGGCTGCGCGACGACCTGGGCGTGGACCCCTCGCCCGCGCTGGCGGCCCTGCACGCGTCCATGCTCCGCGGCGACCCGGCGGCCGGCGGGCCGCGGGGCAACCTGCCGGCCGACGTGGCGCCCCTCGTCGGCAGGGACGCCGCCGTCCGGGAGCTGACCGCGCTGCTGGGGGAGTCGCGGCTCGTGACGCTGCACGGGACGGGCGGGGTCGGCAAGACCCGGCTCGCGGTGGCGGTCGCGCGCGAACTGCGCGACCCGGGCGAGGCGTGGCTCGTACGGCTCGACGAGGGGCTGGAGGCGAGCGCGTCCGCCGACGACGCGGCGTCGTTCACCGCAGGGGTGCTCGGGCTGCGCGACGACGCGGGCTCGGGCGGCGGACCGGCCGCGCGGCTGGGCGAGGCGCTGCGGGGCAGGCGGGCGCTGCTGGTCCTCGACAACTGCGAGCACGTGGCCGGACCGGTGGCACGGCTGGCGGCGGCGCTGCTGCGGGACGTCGCGGACCTGCGGGTCCTCGCCACGAGCCGGGAGCCGCTCGCGATCTCGGGGGAGCGGCTGTGGACCGTCCCGCCGCTGGCCGCCGGGGCCGCCGCCGCGCTGCTCGCCGAGCGGGCCGGCATCGCGCCGGGCCTCCGGAACGACGAGGCGATCGCGGCGATCTGCGACCGGCTCGACGGCGTCCCGCTGGCCCTGGAACTGGCGGCGACGCGGGTACGGGCGCTCGGCCTCGCCGGCCTGGCCGAACGGCTGGACGACCGCTTCCGGCTCCTGTCGTCCGGCGCCCGGGACGCCCCGCCCCGGCAGCGGACGCTCCGCGCCCTTATCGACTGGAGCTGGGAGCCGCTGGACGGGCGCGAGCGGGCGGTGCTGCGGCGGCTGGCGGTCCACGCGGGCGGCTGCACCCTCGACGCGGCCGAGGCGGTCTGCGGTGCCGACGTCGAGACGCTCGCGGGTCTCGTCGACCGATCGCTCGTCGCGGTGGGGGAGGGCCCGCGGTACCGGCTGCTCGAAACGGTCGCCGCGTACGGCGCCGAGCGGCTCCGGGAGGCGGGCGAGGACGGGCGGGTGCGCCGCCGCCACGCCGAGTACTACATCGGCCTGGCCGAACGCGCCGACCTGCGCGGTCCGGGCCAGCGCGACGCGCTGCGGCGGCTGCGCGCGGAGACCGGCAACCTGCGGGCCGCTCTCGACGGCGCCGTCCGGACCGGGGACGCGGGCCTCGCGCTGCGGCTGGTCAACGCGATGGGCTGGGCGTGGTTCCTGTGGGGCCGCGCCGGCGAGGCGCGCCGGGCGTTCGGGCGGGCGCTCGCCGTGCCGGGCGCGGCGGACCCGGCGGACGCGGCGCGGGCGCGGACCTGGCACACCGGGTTCGCCATGCTGGACGGCGACGGAGCGGACCGCGACGAGCGCGTCCGCGAGGCCCTCGCCGCCGACGGCGACCCGTGGGCGCACTGGTTCCTCGGATTCGTGCGGGGAGGGTTCGGGGACCTCGGGCCGATCGAGGAGCTGACCGCCCGCGCCCTCGACGGGTTCCGCGCCCGCGGGGACGGCTGGGGCGAGGCGGCGGCGCTCGCCGTGCGGGCCGGGCAGGCGCTGTCGGCCGGTGACCTCGCCGGGGCCCGGCGCGACGGCGAGCGGGCCCTGCGGCTGTCCGGCACGGCGGGCGACCGGTGGGGCCGCCTCCAGGCCACCGAGACGCTCGCCCTGGTCGCGGAGGTGACCGGCGACTACGCCCGCGCGCGCGAGCTCCACGAGAGCGGCCTGCGCGACGCCGAGGAGCTCGGGCTCTGGGCGGAGGCGTCCGGCCGGCTGGCCCGCCTCGGCCGCGTCGCGATGCTCGAAGGCGACCTCGACCGTGCCGACGACCTGCACGAGCGCGGCAGGCGGCTGGCCGTCCGCGAGTCGCACCGCCGGATGGAGCACTTCGCCGAGATCGGCCTCGCCCTCGCGGCGCGCAGGCGCGGGCGCCTGGCCGAGGCGGAGGCGATCCTGCGCCGCTGGCTCGGCTGGTGCCGCGACATCGACGGCGCGCCCGGCCTCGCCTTCCTCCTGGCCGA
Source organism: Actinomadura sp. NPDC048955 (assembly GCF_040649435.1). Taxonomy (NCBI): domain Bacteria; kingdom Bacillati; phylum Actinomycetota; class Actinomycetes; order Streptosporangiales; family Thermomonosporaceae; genus Actinomadura; species Actinomadura sp. NPDC048955. Next base: position 49,987 of record NZ_JBEZJI010000006.1, on the reverse strand, counting down.
GCTGGGGTTCATCGCCGAACTGCGGGGCGACGCCGGACGGGCGCTCGACCTGCACACCGAGGGGCTGGCCGCGGCCCGCGCCACCGGCCACCCCCGCGCGGTCGCGCTCGCGCAGGAGGGCATGGCCGGTGCGCTGTCCCTCGCCGGCCGCCGCGCGGAGGCCGCGCGGGCGCTGGCCGCCGCCTCGCGGGCCCGGGCGGCCGCCGGCGCGCCGCTGCCCGAGGCGGAGCGCGGCGACGTAGACCGCATCGCCGCCCGCCTCGGCTAGGGCCTGTCTCGAAGTGGCTCCGGTCAAGCGCGCGAACGCGTGAGCTGGCCGGTGGAGCGAGGCCGGAGGCGAGCGGAACCGGGCAGATCGCGAAGCGATGCCGCGTTCGCCCAGGCCCGGTCACGTAGCGAGCCGCCAGGCGAGCGCAGTGGGCCGGGACGCTGAAATTAGGAGCGGCGGGAGCCGGAGCGGGTGAAGGCGAGGGGGAGGGCGAGGAAGATCACGGCGGCCGTCAGGGCGAAGGCGGCCGGGTAGCCGGTCGCGGCGGCGGCGAGGCCGAACGCGGCGCCGCCGACGCCCATGCCGCCGTCGTAGCCGATGTTCCACAGCGCGCTGACCGTGCCGTAGCCGGACGCGGGCGCCCGCTCGAACATCATGGCCATGCTCGCGTTCTGCGTGACGCCGAAGCCCGCCCCGAACACCACCATGGCGGCGAGGACGGCGACCGTGTTGGGCGCCAGGGTCAGCAGCGCGATGCCGGACGCGGAGACCGCCACGGCGGGCAGGAGGAGCCGCGCGGCGCCGTGCCGGTCCCCGATCCGTCCCGCCCACCAGCGCGAGAGCGTGGCGGCCGCCGGCTGGACGAACAGCGCCGCCGCCGCGACCCCGCCGGGGACGGCGTCGGGCAGGAACGTGACGAGGATGCCCGCCGCCATCGCGGTCGAGGCGAACGCGACGGCCGGGCGCACCAGCGCCGCCGACCGCAGTCCCGCGACGATGCCGAAGGGCCGCTCGGGGGCCGGCGCGGAGGAGACCGGGCCGGTGACCTCGCGCGGCAGGCCGGGCAGGACGGCCAGCGCGGCGAGCGAGGCCACGGAGCCCGCGAGGAAGACCGGCGTGTAGCCGACCTCGCCCGCCAGCCACACCCCGAGCGGCAGCGCGAGCAGCGACGGCACCCCGGCCACGACCCCGAACAGCCCGATCCCCTCGCCGCGCCGCTCCGCCGGGACGAGCGCCGCGATCAGCGCGCCCGTCACCACCACGGCCACCGCGAAGCCGAGGCCGCGCACCAGGCTCACCGCGGTGATCGTCGCCATGGCCGAGGAGAACGGCAGCGCGAGCGAGGGCGCCCCGAGCAGCACGATCCCCGCCGCGAGGATCCGCCGGTGCCCGAACCGGTCGAGCAGCCGGGGCAGCGAGAGTTCGGCGAGCACGGTCGTGAGCATCAGCGCGCCCGTGGTGACGCCCGCGCCGACGCCGCCCGCGCCGCCGTCCACCGCGTACATCGGCACGACCGAGAACAGCAGGAAGAAACCCGTCAGCGTGGTGAAGGCGGCCACGAACACCAGCGCCAGATGCCGCCCGACCAGCGGCGGCCGCGCGGCGACGGCGGTGCCCGGCTGCGGCAGTGTCTCCCGTGTCTCGCTCATGGGCATGACGCTAGGGGACCATCCGGCCTGCTATATGGTCCAATTTCATGGCAATCGAGTGGGCCGGTTCGACACCGGAGCTGCTGCTGGACCTGGACCGGGACGCGACCGGGACGCTGCGCTCGCAGCTGGAGACCGCGCTGCGCGACGCGATCTGCACCGGTCGGCTGAAGACGGGGGAGCGGCTGCCGTCGTCGCGGGAGCTGGCCCGCCAGCTCGGCGTCTCCCGCGGTCTCGTCCAGGAGTGCTACGGCCAGCTCACTGCCGAGGGGTACCTGTGCACGCGGGCGGGGTCGGCGACCCGCGTGGCGCCCGTCCGCGCCGTCGACGGCGGGCGGGCGCCCGCCGCGCGGCCGGACGCGTCCCGGCTCCGCGTCGACTTCGCCGCGGGCCTGCCCGACCTGGCGTCCTTCCCGCGCGGCGACTGGTCGTGGGCGCAGCGGGAGGTCGCCCGGACGGTGCGCAGCGAGGCGCTCGGCTACGGCGACCCGCGCGGCGCCGAGGCCCTGCGGGACGTCCTCGCCGGTCACCTCAGGCGGGTGCGCGCGGCGGTCGCCGAGGCCGAGGACATCGTCGTCTGCGGCGGCTTCGCCCAGGGGCTCGGCATCGTCCTGCACGTCCTGGCCCGCCGGGGCGTCCGCCGCGTGGCGTTCGAGGACCCCGGCTACGGCGACGGCGCGACCATGGCCGCCGCGGAGCGCGCCGGGATCGAGGCGGTGCCGGTCCCGGTGGACGACCTCGGGCTGGACGTCGGCGCGCTCGACGCGAGCGGCGCCCGAGCGGTCGTCGTCACCCCGGCGCACCAGTGGCCGACCGGGGTCGTGCTGGCCCCCGAGCGGCGCCGCGCCCTCGTCGACTGGGCGTGCGAGCGGGACGGGGTCGTCGTCGAGGACGACTACGATGCCGAGTTCCGCTACGACCGCGAGCCCGTCGGGTCGGTGCAGGGGCTGGCCCCCGGCCGCGTCATCGCCCTCGGGACGGTCAGCAAGTCGCTGGCCCCGGCCGTCCGGCTCGGCTGGATCCTGTGCCCGCCCGCGCTGACCCGGGCGGTGGCGGAGGAGAAGCGGCTCGCCGACCGCGGCTCGCCCGTCCTCGACCAGCTCGCGCTCGCCGCGCTCGTCGAGTCCGGCCGCTACGGGCGGCACCTGCGCCGGATGCGGCCCGTCTACGCCGCACGCCGCGCGGCGCTCGTGGCGGCCCTCGCCGAGCACGCGCCCGCCGTGCGGCTGACCGGGCTGGCCGCCGGCTTCCACGCCGTCGCGCACCTGCCGGACGGGGCGGACGAGCGGCGCGTCGTCGCCGAGGCGCGCCGGCGGTCGGTCGGCCTGTACGGGATGAGCACCTACCGGGCGTCCGGCGCGGCCGACCCGCCCCGGCTCGTCCTCGGCTTCGGCGACCTCTCCGAGACCGCGATCCGGGACGGGGTCCGGGAGGTGGCCGGCCTTCTCGGACCTTGAGTTGAGTGCTAAGAACGGCGCCCCAGCATGTGACAGGACTTCATTCCGCGCGCCGCGCCGGGTGGGAGACAGTCGTCAGCATTCGGTTTCCAGCCCACCCCTGGAGCGAGAATGCGCTTCCGCAGCCTGCTCACCACCGCGGCGCTCGGCGCGGCCCTCGCCGTGCCCGTCGCCGCGCCCCCGGCCGCAGCCGCGCCCTCCGGCTGCGGCGCCACCGACGCGGAGATCTACGCGGCGCCGCCCGCGACGGTCGCGGGGAGTCCGGGCGACCTGCTCGCCTGCCGCCCGGCGAAGCTGACGAACATCCCCGGCGACGTCCCGATGAAGGCGTGGAAGGTCCGGTACGTCTCGACCGACGCCAAGGGCGCCAGGAGCGTGGTGACCGGGGCGGTCGCCGTCCCCGACGCGGCCTGGACGAAGGGCGGGTCCCGCCCGACAGTCGCGTTCAACCCAGGCACGCTCGGCTCCGGCCCGCAGTGCGCCTTCTCCAAGCAGCTCGCCGGCGAGTACGTCGACATGTACGAGGGCGCCAACCTGACGCTGTTCCTCAAGGCGGGCTTCGCGGTCGCCGCCACCGACGGCGCCGGGTACCTCGACGGGCAGGTCCACACCTACATGGTCGGCGCGAACGCCGGGCACGCGCTGCTCGACGCCGTCCGGGCGTCGCGCCGCATCCCCGGCGGGTCCCTCACCGCGGACGGCGCGGTCGGCGTCTCCGGCTACTCCGAGGGCGGCGCGGCCGCGCTGTGGGGCGCGCAGCTCGCCTCGTCCTACGCGCCGGAGCTGAACGTCGTCGGCGCGGCGGCGGGCGGCGTGCCCGGCGACCTGAAGCTGACGGCGAAGCAGCTGAACGGCGGCCTGTTCGCGGGATTCCTCGCCGACGCGCTGGTCGGCCTGCACGCGGCCCACCCGGAGATGCCGTTCGACGAGCTGATGAACGACCGGGGCAAGCAGGCGATCAAGGACGTCCGGTCCAACTGCCTGTACGGGACGCTCGCGGTCTTCCTCGGCGCGAGGGTCGAGAACTTCTCCAAGGACGGCCTGTCGCTGGAGCAGATCTACGCGCTGCCCGGTCCCGGCGGCGTCACCTGGGGCGACATCGTCGACCGGCAGAAGCTCGGGGTGGACGTCGGCGTCCCGTCCTCGGCCGCCAAGTACAAGATCGGCTTCCCGGTGTTCCAGTACCGCGGCTGGCTCGAAGAGATCATCCCGCACGAGACCGAGGACGCCACCCGCCAGGCCTACTGCGAAGCCGGCATCACCACGACCTGGAAGAACACCTACCCGGCCGAGCACCTGTCCACCGACTGGGGAGCGGCCGGGGACGTGACGAACTTCCTCGGCGACCGCTTCGAGGGCAAGCCCGCCCAGGGCGACTGCTGACCGCGGAGCCGAGACATCCCGCAACTCGAACCAAGGGAGTCCAGATCATGACAGCGGGCGTCGCCGACGTCGGCAGCCGCACCCCGCAGCCGGACGTGTCCGGCACCGTCCCGTTCCCCGAGCGCGTCGCGGTCGTGGTGTTCGTGGTCGGGCCCGTCATCGGGCTGCTGGGCGCCGTCCCCTTCCTGTGGGGCTGGGGGATCGGCTGGGCCGACGTGGCCATCTTCGCGTTCCTGTATCCGCTGAACGCGATCGGGATCACGGTCGGCTACCACCGGCACTTCACCCACGGCGGCTTCAAGGCCAAGCGGTGGCTGCGGATCGCCCTGGCGATCCTCGGCGGGCAGGCCATGCACGGCTCGGTGGTCCGCTGGGTCGCCGACCACCGCCGCCACCACAAGTACGCCGACCAGGAGGGCGACCCCCACTCGCCGTGGGCGTACGGGCCCGGCGTGTGGGGGCTGACCAAGGGCCTCTACCACGCGCACATGGGCTGGCTGTTCGGCAAGGAGCGCACGTCCCGCAGCAAGTACGCGCCCGACCTGCTGAGGGACAGGGACATCCGGTTCCTGTCCCTCGACCCCGTCTACGCCGTGATCGTGCTGTCGACGTTCCTCGTCCCGCTGGGGCTCGGCGCGCTGCTCACCTGGTCGTGGCACGGCGCCGTCACCGCGCTGTTCTGGGGCGGGGTGATGCGCGTCTTCGTCGGCGACCACATCACGTTCTCGATCAACTCGATCTGCCACGTGTTCGGCAAGGAGGACTTCAGGACGCGCGACCGGGCCCGCAACGTGTGGTGGCTGGCGATCCCCTCGTTCGGCGAGTCCTGGCACAACCTCCACCACGCCGACCCGACCTGCGCGCGGCACGGCGTCCTCAAGGGCCAGATCGACATCAGCGCCCGCGTCATCTGGGTGTTCGAGAGGCTCGGCTGGGTCTGGGACGTCCGCTGGCCCGACCACGAGCGCCTCGCCGCCCGCCGCGTCACCGCCGCCACCACCGGAGAGCGATCATGACCGGTCTTCCCGCGCTCGACCGCACGCCGCTGATCGAGCGGCTCGCCCGGTTCGCCAAGGACTTCCCCGGCGACCGCGCCTACACGTTCATGGACTACATGACGGACCCGGACGGCGTCGCCACCGACGTCACGTGGGGAGAGCTGGACCGCCGCGCCCGCAGCATCGCCGCCGCCATCCGCCGGGCCACCGAGCCCGGACGGCGGGTCGCGCTGCTCGCCCCGCAGGACCTGCACTACGTCACCGCGTTCCTCGGCGCCATGTACGCCCGCGTCATCGGCGTCCCGCTGTTCTCCCCGGACCTGCCCGGCCACGGCGACCGGCTCCTCGCCGTCTACCGGGACGCCGAACCCGACGTCGTGATCACCACGAGCGCGTCGCTGCCGCACGTCCGCGCGTTCCTCGGGGGCGGATCGGTCCCGGAGCCCGCCGAGGTCATCGTCGCGGACGAGGTGGACGCGGCGCTCGACTGGACGCCCGAGCCGATCGATCCCGGCGACGTCGCCTACCTGCAGTACACCTCCGGCTCGACCCGCACCCCCGCCGGCGTGATCATCACGCACGGGAACTTCGCGACGAACGCCGAGCAGCTGTGGCGGACGTTCGAGGGCGTCCCGCGCGTGTCGTCCGGTGTGAACTGGCTGCCCGTCTTCCACGACATGGGCCTGGTGACCACCGTCGCGCTGCCGCTGGTGTACGGCAACCCGGGCGTGATCATGGATCCGGTGGCGTTCGTCATGCGCCCCGTCCGCTGGCTGGAGCTGCTCAGCGCGCAGAGCCACGCGTTCACCGGCGGCCCCAACTTCGCCTACGAGTACCTCACCGCGCAGGTCACCGAGGAGGAGAAGGCGAAGCTCGACCTGAGCGGCGTGCAGGTCTTCATGAACGGCGCGGAGCCGGTCCGGGAGAGCACCCTCACCGGGTTCTACGAGGCGTTCAAGGACTGCGGGCTGCGGCCCGAGGCGCAGGTGTGCGCGTACGGGCTGGCCGAGGCGACCGTCTACGTGTCGGCGTCGTCCCGGTTCCGCGAGCCGACCCGCGTCGCGTTCGACCACGAGGGGCTGCGCCGGGGCGTCGCCGAACCGTGCGACCCGGGCGCGCCCGGCGCGATCCAGCTGATCGCCTGCGGGACGTCCTACGGCCAGCACGCCGTGATCGCCGACCCCGGGACCGGCGCGCGGCTCCCCGACGGCGCCGTCGGGGAGATCTGGGTGCACGGCCCGAACGTCGCGGCCGGCTACTGGGGACGTCCCGAGGCCACCAGGGAGACGTTCGAGGCGGAGCTCGCGGACCCCGGCGACCTGCCGCGCTCCCCGTGGCTGCGCACCGGGGACCTCGGCGTCCTGCACGGCGGGGAGCTGTTCGTCACCGGCCGGATCAAGGACCTGGTCATCGTGGACGGGCGCAACCACTACCCGCAGGACATCGAGTTCACCGTCTCCGGCGCCCACAAGGGGATCCGCCGCGAGTACGCCTGCGCGGTGGCCGTCGACACCAGCGACACCGAGGGCCTGGTCGTGGTCGCCGAGCGCAACCGCCGGGTGCCGGTCGCGCTGCTCGACCAGGAGGAGGTGGCGCGGGCGGTGCGGACGGCCGTGAAGCAGCAGCACGACCTGCGCGTGCACGACTTCGTGCTGATCGAGCCCGGCGGCCTGCCGCGCACCAGCAGCGGGAAGATCGCCCGGTCCGCGTGCCGGCTGGCCTACCTCGACGGGACCCTGCCGGTCGCGGAGGCGGCGCCCCGGCCCGAGTGAGCCGGGGCCGGGCCCCTCACGCGTGCTCCCCGTCGGCGCCGTCGCGCAGCCAGACGGGGAGCAGCAGCATCAGCTCCAGCCGGATCGCCGGGTCCTCGATGTCGTAGTCGAAGAGCTCGTGCAGCTGCGCCAGCCGGTACCGGACGGTCTGCGGGTGCACGCACAGCGCCTCCGCCGCGTCCGTCGCGTTGAAGCCGTGCTTGAGGCACTCCAGCAGCGTCGCGGCGAGCCGGCCGCCGCGGTGCGGGCCGAGCGCGGTGAGCGGCGCGAGCCGGCGCCGCGCCGCCGCCTCGGCGAGCGTCCAGCCCTCCTCCAGCAGCAGGTCGGGCACGTACCGGTCGGCGTGGACGAGCGTGCCGGGGTCCTGCCGGGCGAGCCGCCCGGCCGCCATCGAGTCGAGCGTGCGGTGCGCCCAGTGCAGCGAGACCCCGGCCCGGTCCAGCGGCACGGAGGGCCCGACCGCGCCCGCCCAGCCGCCGAGGGTGGCGGTCAGCCGGTCGGGGCCGCCGGGGCGGTCCGGGTCGGGCATCACCAGGCACGGCCGCCCGCGGTCCAGGCCGCTCAGCAGGGACGGCGGCAGCCTGGCGGGACCCTCCCCGCCGCTGCCGGGCCGCGGCTCCAGCACGATCACGGCCAGCCGCTCGGGCAGCGGCCAGCCCGCCAGGTTGGCCTGCTCGGCGACGACGTCCCGCGGCGCCGCCGGGTCCGACAGCAGCAGGCTCATCAGCCGGCCGCGGCGCTGCTCGCGCTCGCCCGCCGCCTTCTCCCGCGCCCGGGCGTAGCCCTGGGCGGCGGCCGACGCGAGCAGGTCCAGGTAGGCGAGGTTCGCCTCGGTGAGCGCGATCGCCAGGTCGCGGGGCTTCTTCAGCCGGTCGGCCTCGCGCGACAGGTACCGCCACGCGGTCCTGGAGGCGACGCGCATCGCGTTCTGCAGGTGCTCCAGCCCGCGCCCCTCGACCGCCTCCCCGTACCCGATGTCGAAGTAGACCTGGTGCACCTCCTGCCAGGAGGCGTCGGGGTCGGCGATCATCTGCACGAAGTGCCCCATGCCCTGCGCCGTCGCGAGCCGCATCACCTCGGTGTAGACGGGGTCGTCGGGCCGGGCGTACTCGGGGACGTGCCGCAGCACGCCCTCCACCATGGAGTCGACCAGGGCCGGAAGGTGCGGGCGCATCCACTGCGCCTCCTCGCGCGGCACGTCCCGCCAGGGCTCCCCCGACAGGTCGTCGGCCTGGGCGGACCTCTCGTGCAGCTCCGTCAAAGTGTCACCTCCGTCAGCGGACACCTGGGGCCGCCAGGCTAGGTAGCGTGCGTCTCACAAGACACTCACATCGGTGACAACGCCGCCCGATTCCTTGTCACCCCCGGCGGATGGGGCTGGTGGCGCCGCACAAGGAGTGGTCCTCAGCCCGCCGCGAGGGTCAGCAGGACGACGGCCGCGGCGGCGCCGGCCAGGCCCGCCGCCTGCGTCCGCGACAGGCGCTCGCGCAGCGCCGTGACGCCCAGCAGCACCGGGACCACCGGGTACAGCGAGGACAGCACGACCGCGGTGACGACGAGCTGCTGCCGGGTCGCGAGGAGGTAGCAGACGAGCGCCGCCGCCGCGAGGCCGCCGTTCGCCGCCGACCAGAGCCACACCGTCCCGCCCGGCATGCGCCGCCCGCGAGAGAACATCATCGGCGCGATCGCGAGGACGGCCGCGACCCGTCCCGCCGCGACGGGCCAGAGCCCCGACTCGTCCCCCGCCTGGGCGAGGGCCAGGTACTGGACGCCGATCCCGGCGCCCGCGGCGAGACCGTTCACGAGGGCCGCGCGGACCCGGCCGCCCTCGTCCGACCGCGACCGGGAGACCAGCCACAGCGCGGGCACCACGATGGCGATGCCGAGCCAGGCCGCCGCCGTGGGGCGGTCGCCGAGGAACGCGACGCCCACGACCACCGGCAGGGCCACCCCGCCGACCGCGCTGACCGGGACGACGATGCTGAGGTTCCCCTTGCTGATGCCCCGGTAGAGGAAGACCATCGCGAGGCCCGTCCCCGCGCCTGAGAGCGCGCCCCACGCCAGGTCCCCGGTGGACACGGAGGGGGCGGGCACGGCCAGCGCCGCCGCGATGGCGCACGCGAGCCCGCCGGCCTGGCCGAGCAGCGCGACGGCCGCGAAGTCGGCGCGCCGCGACAGAAGCCCGCCCCAGACGTCGGCGACGCCGTAGAGGAGGGCCGAGGCGAGGGCCAGGAGGACCCCCGTCATGCACGGCCCGCGTCGCGTTCGGCCTGGCCGACCGGGCAGACGTCGCCGCTCGTGCAGCACCCCCGGTCGCAGAGGCGGCAGATGACGTCGGAGTCGCCGATCTCCGCGTAGAGGCCGGCCAGGAGCTTGGCCAGCAGCCCGGCGAGCGCCTCGCGCTCGCCGTCGTCCAGGGCGGTGAGCGCACCGGCCAGCGGCGCGTCCCGCGCGGCCAGCATCTCGCGCACCGCCTCCTCGCCTTCCGGAGTCAGCAGGACCTGGACGGCGCGCCCTCCGCCGGGACGGCGCCGGACCAGGCCGGCCGCCTGGAGCCCGTCGACCATGCGCGCGGCGGCGGACTGGGTCAGCCCGACGCGGCGTCCGAGTTCGGTGACGCCGAGACCGGGCGCGTGGGACAGGACGACCAGCGCCGCCGCGCCGCTCGCGCTCACCCGTCCCGCGTCCGTCGCCCCGGCCAGCACCAGGTCGGTCACCGCCAGCGAGGCGGCGCCCAGCAGGTTCGCCAGTCTGCCATGCATGAGTCATGCATGTTAGCAGGAGAGGGCGCGCCCTGCCCGGGAAGGGCGCCGTTTGCGTGCCATGCTGGCGGGGTAGCGCTGCATGTCGGAGGTCGTCTGATGGATCGCGGAGCCGGGCCCGGCGCGGGGGAGGACGAGCGGCGGCGGATCGCCCGCACGGACGTGCTGCTCGCCGAACCCCGCCTCGCGAGCGCGGCGGGACGGCTCGGGCGCGGCGTCGTGAAGGCGGCGGTGGTCGCGGCCCAGCGCCGGGCCCGCGCCGGCGAGATCGCACCGGAGGCGGTGGCCGACGCCGCCGTCGCGTCGCTCCCGCCGAGCGCCTCCGGGCTCCGCCCGGTGCTCAACGCGACCGGCGTCCTGCTGCACACCAACCTCGGGCGGGCGCCGCTGTCGGCCGCGGCCCGCGAGGCCGTGGCGGTGGCCTCCGGCGCCACCGACGTCGAGCTCGACCTGGAGACCGGAAGGCGCGCCGGGCGCGGCCGGTCGGTCCTCGCGGCGCTGCGGGAGCGGGTGCCCGAGGCGGAGGCCGCGCACGTGGTCAACAACGGCGCGGCGGCGCTCGTCCTGGCCGCGACCGTGCTCGCGCCCGGCCGGGAGATCGTCATCAGCCGCGGCGAGATGGTGGAGATCGGCGACGGGTTCCGGATCCCCGAACTGCTCGCCGCCACCGGCGCCCGGCTGCGCGAGGTCGGCACGACGAACCGGACCGCGCCGGACGACTACGCGGCGGCCGTCGGCGAGGCGACCGGGTTCATCCTCAAGGTGCACCCCTCCAACTTCCGCATGACCGGCTTCACACGGGGCGCGGGCGTCGCGGAACTGACCGGGCTCGGAGTGCCGGTCGTCGCCGACATCGGTTCCGGCCTGCTCGCCCCCGAGCCGCTCCTGCCGGACGAGCCCGACGCCGCGTCCATGCTCAAGGCGGGCGCCGACCTCGTCACCGCCAGCGGCGACAAGCTGCTCGGCGGCCCGCAGTGCGGGCTCCTCCTCGGACGGGCCGAGCCGGTCCGGCGCCTCGCCCGCCATCCGCTCGCGCGGGCCCTGCGGGTCGACAAGCTGACGCTCGCCGCCCTGGAGGCCACCCTCCGCGGGCCGCTCACCCCGACCGCCGAGGCGCTGCACGCCGACGCGGCGGCGCTGCGGGAAAGGGCCGAACGGCTCGCCGCCCGGCTGCGGGACGCGGGAGTGGACGCGGTGGCCGTCGGGAGCGAGGCGGCGGTCGGCGGCGGCGGCGCGCCGGGCGTCGTCCTGCCGAGCGCGGCGGTCTCGGTGCCCGAGCCGTACGCGGCGCGGCTGCGGCGGGGGACGCCCGCCGTGATGGGACGCGTCGAGGACGGCCGGTGCCTGCTCGACCTGCGGTCCGTGCCGCCTGACCAGGACGGCGCGCTCGCCGGCGCCGTCCTGGCGGGGACGCCATGACGCACGTCGTCGCGACCGCCGGCCACGTCGACCACGGCAAGTCGACGCTCGTCCGCGCCCTCACCGGGATGGAGCCCGACCGGCTGGAGGAGGAGCGGCGCCGCGGCCTCACCATCGAGCTGGGCTTCGCCTGGACGGCCCTGCCCGGCGGCGACCGGATCGCCTTCGTGGACGTCCCCGGGCACGAGCGGCTCGTCACCACGATGCTCGCCGGGGTCGGGCCCGTCCCGGCCGTGATGTTCGTGGTGGCCGCCGACCAGGGCTGGCAGCGCCAGTCCGAGGAGCACCTGGCCGTCCTGGACGCGCTCGGCGTCCGGCACGGCCTCCTCGTCGTGACGCGCCGCGATCTCGCCGACGGGGCGGCGGCGGACCGGGTGCGCGAGGAGGCCCTCGCCCACCTCGCGGCAACCACGCTCGGCCGCGTCGAGCCGGTCGTGGTCAGCGGCGCCACCGGCGAGGGTCTCGACGAGCTGCGCGCGGCCCTCGAACGGCTCACCGGCTCCCTCCCGGAACCCGACCGGGACGCCGACGTCCGCCTCTGGATCGACCGGGTCTTCACGATCCGCGGCAGGGGCACGGTCGTGACCGGCACGCTCGGCGCGGGGACGATCAGCGTCGGCGACCGCCTCGCCGCCGGCGGCGCCGTCCTGCGCGTGCGCGGGCTCCAGAGCCTCAAGGAGGACCACCGGGAGATCGGCGCCGTCGCCCGCGTCGCCGTCAACCTGCACGGGAACGCCGGGGAGATCGGCCGGGGCGACGCCCTGCTCGCCCCCGGGCGCTGGCTCGCCGCCGACGTCGTCGACGTCCGGCTCCGCGGCGACGCCGCGCCGGACCTGCCGCGCGAGCTGACGCTACACGCGGGGACGGCGGCCGTGCCGGTCCACGTCCGCCCGCTGGGGGAGGACACGGCGCGGCTGTCGCTGCGCCGCCCGCTGCCGCTGCGCGTCGGGGACGCCGCGCTGCTGCGCGACCCCGGGCGGCACCGCGTCCCGGCGGGGGCGACGGTCCTGGACGTCCGCCCCGAGCCGTTCGCGCGGCGCGGCGCGGCGGCGGCGCGGGCCCGCGTGCTCGCCGCCATGACCGGCCGCCCGGACGGCGCCGGGGAGGTCCGCCGCCGGGGCCTGATCAGGCGGTCGGACCTGCTGGCGATGGGAGTCCCCGTCCCCTTCGAGCCGGTGGCGGGGGACTGGATCGCCGACCCCGCCCTCTGGAAGGACCTGCGCGAGCGGCTCGCGGCGGCCGTCGAGGAGCACGCCGCGGCGAACCCCACCGACCCCGGGCTCCCGGCCGACGCCGCGCGCCGCGTACTGGACCTCCCCGACCGCGTCCTCGTCGACGCCCTCGCCGAGGGCCTCCGGCGGCGCGACGGCAGGATCTACGGCCGGACGACCGCGCCCGAGCTTCCGCCGCCCGTGCGCGAGGCCGTCGACGCCGTCCGCCGCGACCTGGCCGCGGCCCCGTTCCAGGCGCCGGACGCGAACCGGCTCGCCGAACTCGGCCTCACGCCGAAGCTGCTCGCCGTCGCCGCCGCGACCGGCGCGCTGCTCAAGGTGGCCGACGGCGTCATCCTGCTGCCCGGCGACGACGCCCGCGCCGCCGGCCTGCTCGCCGGGCTCGGGGGCCCCTTCACGCTGAGCGAGGCGCGCCGCGCGCTCGGCACGACCCGCCGCGTCGCCGTCCCGCTCCTGGAGTACATGGACGACCGGGGCTACACGGTCCGGGTCGACGACCTCCGCCGCCGCTGCACCGGGAGGAAGCCATGACCGGACCGCTCACGAAACGGCTCACCCAGTACGCGCACGGCGGCGGCTGCGCCTGCAAGATCCCGCCGGGCGAGCTGGAGGACGTCGTCGCCGGCCTCGGCGCCGCGCCCGCCTCGCCCAACGCCGACCTGCTCGTCGGTCTGGAGACCGGCGACGACGCGGCCGTGGTCCGGCTCCGCGACGACCTCGCCGCCGTCGCCACCGCCGACTTCTTCACGCCCGTCGTGGACGACCCCTACGACTGGGGGCGCATCGCCGCCGCCAACGCCCTCTCCGACGTGTACGCGATCGGCGGCCGTCCCCTCGTCGCGGTGAACCTGCTCGCCTGGCCCCGCGACGTCCTGCCGTTCGACCTGGCGCGGGAGGTCCTGCGCGGCGGCCTCGACGTCACCGCCGAGGCGGGCTGCCACGTCGGCGGCGGCCACAGCGTGGACGACCCCGAGCCCAAGTACGGCATGGCCGTCACGGGGGTCGCCGACCCCGCCCGCCTCCTGCGCAACGACGCCGGCAAGCCGGGCACCCCCCTCAGCCTCACGAAGCCGCTCGGGCTCGGCGTCCTGAACAACCGGCACAAGGCGACGGGGGAGGTCTTCGCGCACGCCGTCGCGACCATGGCCGCGCTGAACCGCGACGCGTCCGCCGCCGCGCTGGACGCCGGGATCGCCTGCGCCACCGACGTGACCGGGTTCGGGCTCCTCGGCCACCTCTACAAGATGGCCCGCGCGTCCGGCGTGACCGCCGTGGTCGACGCCGCCGCCGTCCCCTACCTCGACGGCGCCCGCGCGTCCCTCCGGGACGGGTACGTCAGCGGCGGCACCCGCCGCAACCTCGACTGGGTGGCCCCGCACACCGATTTCGGCGCCGTCGGCGAGGACGACCGCCTCCTGCTCGCCGACGCCCAGACCTCCGGCGGCCTCCTCCTGGCAGGCGAGATCCCCGGCGCCCCCGTCATCGGCGAGTTGATCCCCGCAGGCGAGCACCCGCTGATCGTCCGCTAGACCTCGGTTCCTGTCTGGTCGGTTATGCCGGCTCGCTGCTGGTACTCGCGGACCAGTGCCGCGGCGCCCGGGCCGCGCGGGCGGCGGCCCGGGCGGATGTCGACCGACAGCGCCTTCGCCTCCTGGATGTGGGTGTTCGGATCCAGGGACAGGTGCAGCAGCTCGTTCGCCGCGTCGCCGCGGCTGTAGCCGTTCGGGCCCCAGTGGTAGGGCAGCCCGACCTGGTGGAGGGTGCGGCCGTCCACGGTCAGCGGCGACATCCGCTCGGTCACCAGGACCCGCGCCTCCACGACGCCGCGCGGGCTGACGATCGTCGCCCAGCCGCCGTGCTCCAGGCGCCGCTCGGCCGCCAGTTCCGGCGAGACCTCGCAGAAGAACTCCGGTTGCAGCTCCGCCAGGTACGGCTGCCAGCGCGACATGCCGCCCGCCGTGTGGTGCTCGGTGAGCCGGTACGTCGTCGCCACGTACGGGTAGACCTCGGCCCCCGGGTCCGTGCCGCTCGGCGCGTACCGGTTGTCGGGATGCGGCGCCGGCAGGTGCCGGACGGGGTTGCGCTGCTGCCGGTACAGCGGGTTCCGGAACGGCGAGTCCTGCGGCTCGTAGTGCGCCGGCAGCGGCCCGTCCGTCAGGCCGGCCGGCACGTACAGCCACGCCTTGCCGTCGGCCTGCATGATGAACGGGTCGTCGCCGGCGAGCGCGTCCGGCCCCGTCGCGTCGCGCGGCGGCTCGTAGTCCGGCGGGCGGTCGGCGATGAAGTCGGGCACGTCGTGGCCCGTCCACTTGCCTTCCTCGGCGTCCCACCAGACCAGCGCCTTGCGGTCGCTCCACGGCTTGCCGTCCGGATCGGCGGACGCCCGGTTGTAGAGGATGCGGCGGTTCATCGGCCACGCCCAGCCCCACTCGGGCGCCACCCAGTTCTGGTCCCTGCCGGGCTTGCGGCGCGCCGTCTGGTTGACGCCGTCGGCGTAGCAGCCGCAGTAGATCCAGCAGCCGCACGAGGTGGACCCGTCGTCCTTCAGCTGCGTGTACGACGACAGCGGGCTCCCCTCGGCGTCCCGGCCGTTGATCTCGGCGAGCACGGCCTCCGCGTCCGGCTCGCCGAGGTCGCCTGTCGTGGGGTAGTCCCAGGTCAGGTCCAGGACGGGCCGGTCCATCTCGTCGGTGGACCCGGCGAGCTTCTCCCGGATGATGCGGCCCAGGTGGTACATGAACCACAGGTCGCTGCGCGTGTCCCCGGCCGGCTCCACGGCCCTGTGGTGCCACTGGAGCATCCGCTGCGTGTTGGTGAAGCTGCCGTCCTTCTCGGTGTGCGCGGCGGCGGGCAGGAAGAACACCTCGGTGCCGATGTCCTCGGTGCGCATCTCGCCCGACTCGATCTCCGGGCCGTCCTGCCACCACGTCGCCGACTCGATCAGCGAGAAGTCGCGGACGACGAGCCAGTCGAGGGCGGCCATCCCGAGCCGCTGGATCTTGGCGTTGGCGGACCCGACCGCCGGGTTCTCGCCCATCAGGAAGTAGCCCTTGCACACCCCGTCGATCTGCGCCATCGAGGTCTCGTACGTGCTGTGCGACCCGGTGAGCCGCGGCAGGTAGTCGAAGCGGAAGTCGTTGCCGGCCGTCGCCGCGTCGCCCCAGTACGCCTTCAGCAGGCTGACCATGTAGGAGCGCATCTCGCCCCAGAACCCCTTGCGCGCGGCCTCGGCCTCGATGAACGTGTCCAGGTCCTCGTTGCTGTGGGCGTGCGGCATCGGGATGTAGCCGGGAAGCAGGTTGAACAGCGTCGGGATGTCCGTCGAGCCCTGGATGGACGCGTGGCCGCGCAGCGCCAGGATGCCGCCGCCGGGGCGGCCGATGTTGCCGAGCAGCCCCTGCAGGACCGAGGCCGCGCGGATGTACTGGACGCCGACCGTGTGCTGCGTCCAGCCCACCGCGTAGGCGAACGCGGTCGTCCGGTCGCGGCCGGAGTTCTCCGTGACCATCTCGCAGACCTTGAGGAACTGGTCCTGCGGGACGCCGCAGATCCGCTCGACCATCTCCGGCGTGTACCGCGCGTAGTGCCGCTTGAGCACCTGGAACACGCATCGCGGATGCTCCAGCGTCGGGTCCCGCTCCGGCTCGCCCTCGCCGATCGCTGCGCCGCCCGAACCGTGCGCCTCGCCGCGCGCCGCCTGCTCCACAGGGCCGACGCGGTCCTCGTACTCCATGTCGCGCTGGCCGGAGGCCGCCTGGACCTCCGTGCCCGCGTACTGCCACGTCCTGTGGTCGTAGGCGCGCTTCTCCGCGTCCAGGCCGGAGAAGACGCCGTCCAGGTCCTCGGTGTCGCGGAACTCGTCAGTGAGGATCATCGGCGCGTTGGTGTAGGCCACGACATAGTCGCGGAAGTACTTCTCGTTCCGCAGGACGTAGTTGATGATCCCGCCGAGGAACGCGATGTCGCTTCCCGCGCGCAGCGGGACGTGCGCGTCGGCGAGCGCGCTCGTCCGCGTGAACCGCGGGTCCACGTGGATCAGCTTCGCGCCGCGCGCCTTCGCCTCCATCACCCACTGGAACCCGACCGGATGGCACTCGGCCATGTTCGAGCCCTGCACGACGATGCAGTCAGCGTGCTGGAGGTCCTGCTGGAAGGTGGTCGCGCCGCCGCGTCCGAACGAGGTTCCCAGACCGGGAACGGTGGAGGAGTGTCAAACGCGGGCCTGATTCTCGATCTGCACCGCGCCGAGCGCGGTGAACAGCTTCTTGATCAGGTAGTTCTCCTCGTTGTCGAGCGTGGCGCCGCCGAGGCTCGCGAAGCCCAGCGTCCTGCGCACCCGCACGCCGTCCTGCTCCCACTGCCAGCCGTGCCGGCGCGCCTCGATCACCCGGTCGGCGATCATGTCCATCGCCGTGTCGAGGTCGAGCGGCTCCCAGCCGGTGCCGTGCGGGCGCCGGTACAGCACCCGGTGCTCGCGGGCCGGCCCGGTCGTCAGCTGGAGGGACGCCGAGCCCTTCGGGCACAGCCGCCCCCGGCTGACCGGCGAGTCGGGGTCGCCCTCGATCTGGGTGACCTTGCCGTCCTTGACGTACACGTCCTGCCCGCAGCCGACCGCGCAGTAGGGGCAGACGGACTTCACGACCTCGTCGGCGGTGCTCACCCGCGGCGTGATCCGCTCCGTGCCGGCGCTCCTGGCCGCCGCGCCCCGGCCGAGGGGGTCGTCGCCGCTGAACTGGCGGTAGACGGGCCACGACTCGATCCATGTCCGTACGCCCACGTCACACCACCCTTCACGGCTCGGTCCGCCGCCTACCCGCCGCCCGCACGGCGAAACACGCGGGGCGGGCGGCGGGGCGGGGACGCACGTCATCCGGCGGCGAACGCCGCGAGGTTCACCGAGACGGGCTCGGGCCGTCCGCCGTTCTGGACGGCGGACGCCGTCAGAACGTCGATGTGCTGGTAGCCGGGCGCGACGACGTCGCCGGGCCGCGGATCGCCGCCGAGGCCGCCCTCCGCCTCCAGGTTGAGCGTCGGGTTCGCGGCGACGCCGTTCTCATGGACGGCGTCGTCGGCGATTCCGGGCGCGGCGGCCAGTGCGATGTCGGTGACCAACTTCGTGGGGAAGTAGTGCTCGGTGAAGTCGAGCGGGTGCTCCGACAGGCTGCGGGCCAGTTCGGCGATGTCGGTGACCTCCTTGCCCGCGGACGTGAACGGGGTGCCGTCCTTGGACGTGTGCACCGGGTCGTCCGGGGCGCCGACGCGGTCGAAGTTCCGCCACGTGTACAGCGGGCCGCCCGGCTCGTCCGGGATCGCCTTCTTCTCGGTTCCGAGCAGCCGGGACAGGCCGCCGAGCCCGATGCCGCCGAGGTCGTTCGGTGCCGGGAACTCCTTGTCGACGATCTTTCCGCCGTCCCAGAACCCGAGGCTGGCCTGCATGAACGCGAGCGGCTGGGAGTTGTCGTCCAGCAGCCCGCCGAGCGCGGCGGCGTTGGTGAACCGGAAGTCCTTCACCGTGGGGGAGCCCGTGAGGAACGTCGGGTAGTCCTTGGAGAACAGGATCCGGTAGGTGGTGTCGGTGTTGGACGAGGGCGGCACGTAGGTGGCGAGGTCGGAGACGCCACCCGGGTCGAGGCGCGCCGCCAGCCCCGCGATGCCGAGCAGGTTCATCGTCTCGGTGTTGACCACCGCGGGGGCGGACAGGGCTCGCGGGATCACACCGCTCTCCAGTCCCGCCTGGACGGCGCCCGCGCCGAACTTCAGCAGGGGGACCCAGTCCTCGGGGAAGTCCCCGCCGAACCCGGGCAGCGCCGTCGAGATCCGGGTGTCGAGCGCGAAGTAGCCGGAGCACTGCTCGTACCCGGCGTCGCCCGTGGTGGAGTGGTCGCCGTCGAAGTCCCATTCGGCGAAGAAGGCCGTCAGGACGCCGCCCAGCGAGTGCCCGCCGCACATCGTCTTCCGCTTGCGCGCGGCCGGGTCGGGCAGCTCCCTGACCATCAGGTCGTACTGGTCGCGGACGGTCTGCTCAAGCCCGACGTTCTGCAGCCACTTCACCTGGTCGTTGGTCTGGTACCCGGCGAACTTCCGGCCGTCGACCTCTTTCTGCCTGTAGTAGTAGTCGATCGCTAGGTGGGCGTCCCCCGCCCGGAGCCCCGCCCGGATCCCGGTGCCGTCCTCCAGGCAGTTGGACCGCCGGTCCAGCGCCCAGAACTCGATGTGCTTCCCGCGCTCGGCCGCGGCCGAGACCGTGTTGCGCGCGACGCTGTCGAACGCGCCCGCGCCCTCCAGGATGCCGGGCTGCGCGACCAGGATCCGGTCGGCGGCGGCCGACGCGGCGGGGCCGTCCTTGTGCCGGAACCGCAGGTAGGACAGCCAGTCGCAGGCTTCGGGACGCGGGCCCGCCGACGCGGGCAGCGGCACCCTGACGCGCACGACCGACTCGGCGACGTCGGTGACGGGCGAGCTGGAGGCGACCGGCGTCTCGGTCCGGCCGGCCTCGCGCGCGCCCACCGGTGCGGCCGCCGCGGTGAGGGCCGGCAGGCACGCCGCCGCTATGGCCAGCGCCGCGAGCGCGCCGAGGGGGAGAGGGGACCGTCCCATCACATGCTCCTTCCGAGCGTGATCGGTTCAAGTCCGACTGTGGACCTGTCGTCCTCCGGGCGACAGTCCCCCGCTTGCGCAATCTCCGCCCGGCCCTTGTCCGTCGGCGACAAGACCGGCCCCGGCGCGCCTCGCGGAACCGCTCAGCCGAGGACGGCCGCGCCGACCGCGCCGGTCCGCTCGGCGAACTCGGCCCGCTCCGACGGCGACAGCGCCCGCTCGTAGACGGCGGCGGAGAGCCGGTCGGTGATCTCCTCCGCCTCCACGCGCCGCGGCCGGAGCGCCGCGCAGTCGGGGAGGTCGCCCCGCCAGCCGAAGAAGCGCGCGATGTCCGGCCCGTCCTGGGTCAGGATCGCCTCCAGCGGGGAGAGCCCGACGGCGGTCGTCGCGACGAGATGCAGCCCGCCGCGCAGTTCCCGCAGCACCTGCACCAGCTGCATCAGCCGGGCCCGGGTGGCGTCCGGCAGCGGTTCGGCGCGCCAGCCGCAGAACAGCGGCAGCCCCGACCCCTCGGCCGCGCGGACGACGCGCTCGGCCAGCTCGCAGAGGCGCGGGTCCTCCGGCAGGTGGGCCTCGCCCCAGGCCGCGCAGCCGAGGATGTACCGCCGCGTCGCCTCGCGCGCCCCGGCGACCGCGACCCCTTCGTCCCACTGGGCGCGGACGAAACCGGGCTCGAACCAGCCGAGCGCCGCCGAGACCACGTCGGCGTCGACGTCGCCCATCACCCCGCCCCGTCCGGCGAAGTAGTACGCGAACGGGTTGTCGTACCCCTGCTCCTTGCCGTGCTCCGCCGTGCCGCGCGACAGCATCCACCGCGACCCGACGTCGTGGATGATCTTGTCGGCGGCGCGGACGGTCTCCGCGGCGCTCAGCTCGCCCATCGCTGCTCTCCCGCTTCCTCGCTGATCAAGTAAGCGAAAGGTTACTGTCCGGTCGGGGCGGTCTCGCAAGGGGAGCGGCAGGGGCCGTCGTCGACGAGGACGGCCCCTGCCCGGAAGCCGCCGGATCAGATCGCGACGGGTTCGGTGACCGTGCGGTCCTCCGCGGCGGGCCGCTCCGCGGGACCGCCGCGCAGCGGGGTCTCGCGGATGAACCAGGCGGCGACGATGGCCAGCAGGGTGAACGCGGACGCCCAGAGGAAGACGTTGTGGACGCCGGAGGCCACCGCGTGCTCCACGGCGCCGCGCACGTCGGCCGGCATCCGCTTGAGCAGCGCCGGGGTGAGCCGCCCGCCGCTGCCGGAGATCGACTCGCCGGCCCTCTCGCCCAGCCGGTCGCTCAGCCCGCCGGTCAGGCGGCTGCTGTAGGCGGCGCCGAGAATCGACACGCCCAGCGAGCCGCCGATCGTCCGGAACAGGGTGGCCGCGCCGCTGGCCGCGCCCATGTCCTTCATCTCCACGCTGTTCTGCGCGATGAGCATCGTGTTCTGCATCAGGAAGCCCATGCCGGCGCCCAGCACGAGCATGAACAGACCGGTGGTGAGCTGGGTGGAGTCCACGGTGAGCCGGGACAGCAGCAGCATGCCCGCGGTCATGACGACCCCGCCGACGATGGGGTAGACGCGGTAGCGCCCGGTCCGGGTCACCAACTGCCCGACGGTCATGGTGGTGAAGAGCATGCCCATCATCATCGGCAGCAGGAGCAGACCGCTGTTGGTGGCCGAGGCGCCCTGCACCAGCTGCTGGAACTGCGGCAGGAAGGTCACCGCGCCGAACATCGCGAAGCCGACCAGGAAGCCCAGCACCGAGGCCAGCGTGAAGTTGCGGCTGCGGAACAGGCTCATCGGCAGGATCGGGGACTCCGCGCGCATCTCCCACAGCACGAACAGGACCAGCAGGACGGCGGAGCCGGCGCCCAGGCCGATGATCGTGGCGGAGGCCCAGGCGTACTCCGTCCCGCCCCAGCTGGTCATCAGCGAGAGGCAGACGATGCCGGCGGTCAGCAGGGCCGCGCCGACGTAGTCGATGCGGGCCGTGCTGCGGGGACGTTTCGGCAGGTGCATGGTCAGCGCGGTGACCACCAGGGCGAGGGCGCCCAGCGGAAGGTTGACGTAGAAGGCCCACCGCCAGCTGAGGTGGTCGGTCACCAGGCCGCCCAGCAGCGGGCCGCCGATGAAGGCCAGCGGCATGACCGCGGCCATCAGCCCCTGGTAGCGGCCGCGCTCGCGGGGCGGCACCAGGTCGCCGATGATGGCCATGGCGCCGACCATGAGGCCGCCGGCGCCGAGCCCCTGGACGCCGCGGAAGGCGATCAGCTGCGTCATGCTGTGCGCCATGCCGGCCAGCGCCGAACCGGCCAGGAACACCACGACGGCGGCCATGAACATGCCCTTGCGGCCGTACATGTCGCCGAGCTTGCCCCAGATCGGCGTCGCCGCGGCGGTGGCCAGCGTGTAGGCGGTGACCACCCAGGACAGGTGCGCCACCCCGCCCAGCTCGCCGACGATCGTTGGCATCGCGGTGCCGACCACCATGTTGTCGAGCATGGCGAGCAGCATGCCGATCATCAGCCCGCTCATCACGATGTACACCTGGCGCTTGCTCCGGGGCGGCTCCGCCGTCCCGTCCTTCGTGAGTGACGTACTCATCCCTGTCCCCGCTCCGTCCGACTTACCTGCCGCCCGGCTAGTTCTTACCTGCCGTACGGTAGGCTCGTAACTAGCCGGTCGTCAAGTAAGTTTGAGGGGGAGGACGCGATGGCCCGCCGTCGAGGCGACACCCGCGAGCGGATCCGCAGCGTCGCGCTGGAGCTGTTCGCCGAGCAGGGATACGAGAAGACCTCGCTGCGCGAGATCGCCGAACGCCTCGAGGTGACGAAGGCGGCGCTGTACTACCACTTCAAGACCAAAGAGGACATCGTCGCCAGCCTCTTCGAGGACTTCCGCGCCGAGGGCGAGGAACTCCTGGAGTGGGCGCGCGGGCAGCAGCCCAACCCGGCGTCGCGGCGGGAGTTCGTGCGCCGCTATGCCGAGATCATCGAGGGCCCCGGCAAGGAGATGCTCCGCTTCATGCAGGTGAACGAACCGGCCGTCCGAGAGCTGAAGGCCGCCTCGGACCTGCGCGAGCGCATGAGGTCGTACGCCGAGTTCATGGTCGACGAGAAGGCGGACCTGCCCGACCAGATCCGCGGGCGCCTGGCCATCCTCACGCTGCACATGACCCACTTCGCCATGCGCGACACCGCCTTCAGCGAGGACGAGCTGCACGCCGCCGCCCTCGAGGTGGCCCTCGGCCTCGTCCCCGACGACCGGCCGGGCCCGCCGGCCGAGTGACCGGAAGGCCGCCGCCCTGTCGGTAGCCGGCCGCGGGCGCCTCCCCTAGACGGCGGACTCGCCGCGCACGGCCCCGCCACGCGGGTCCGGCGCGGCGCCGCCGAGCGGATGGTTCCAGTCGAAGCACACCACGACCGCGTCGTCGGCGAGGTCGGTGCCCTCGTGGAACTCGATGAGCTCGTCGATCACGGTCAGCGGGACCTCGGCCGCGGGCTGGAGCCGGCTGCGCCGGGCCGCCTGCTCCAGCTGGTGCGCCCCGTACTCGCCGGCCGGGGCCGTCGCGGAGAAGACCCCGTCGCTGACGATGATCAGCCGGTCGCCGGGTTCGAGCTCGAACGACTGGGGGCGGTACTCGGTGTCGGGGAACATGCCGAGCGGCATCTGCTGCTCCAGCGGCACCGGCGCCACCTCGGCGCCGCGCAGCAGCAGGAGCCGCGGGGACCCCGCGTCGATGACGTGCACCTTCCCGTCGGCGAGGTCGATCCGCATGACGAGGGTCTCGGTGAACTCCCGGCCGCCGTGCCGCACGTGCACCATGTCGTTCGCCAGGCTCGCCTGCTCACCGAGGTCGGCGCCCGACCGGCGCGCGTTGCGCAGCGCGCCGACGGTCAGCGACGTCAGCAGCGCCGCGTTGATGCCGGTGCCCGAGCCGTTGGTCACGGTCAGCGCCAGATGGTCGTGCTCGACGGACCAGTCGAAGTTGTCCCCGCCGATCGAGTAGGCCGGCTCCAGATGACCCGCGAGGCTGAACGATTCGTCCGCGTGGGCGTGGCCGGGAAGGAGCTGCCACTGCAGCTCCGCGGCGAGGGTGAGGCGGTGCCGCCGCCTGGCCCGCTCGTACCGGTCGGTCCGGTTCCACGCGACCTTCAGGGCACTGCCGAGAAGCTCGCCGATCTCGGCCAGCTCGCCGACCTCGTCCGCGCTCCAGGGGCCGGACGAGCCGATCTCCAGGACGCCGAGCCGCTCGCCCCGCGCGCGCACCGGTATATAGGTCCCGGCCTCGCCGGACCCGTCGCCGTCCCCGTCGGGGGCGGCGAGGACGCGCCCGGTGACGAACGACCGCCCGGCCGGGCTCTGCCGGATCCTGATCGCTTCGGCGGCCTCCTCGGCGGCCCGCGCCTCGCCGTCCGGTACGGCCAGGGCCAGGCTGTCAGGGTGGGGCGTGGCCAGAAGCGGCGCGACCGGCATCAGGGTGCGCGAGTGGTAGTCGCTGACCAGCAGGCGGGCGGTGGAGACCGCGGGGTACTCCCGCGAGAGCGTCGCGGCCAGCACCTCGGGCAGCGCGTACGCCGGGGCGGCCCGCAGTGCCCGCTCGACCCTGGCCGTGCGCCCCGGGCGGCCGTCCTCGTCCCCGGCCGGGCGGCCGTGCTCGCCCCTGGCCGGGCGGCCGTGTTCATCCCTGGCCGGGCGGCCGTGTTCATCCCTGGCCGGGCGGCCGTGCGTGCTCATCGCGACCCCATCTCATCACTGCCTGCCGACGCGCCGGACGCGGCCGCGTTCCCGGGGCGGCCCGGTTTCCATGCACCGGGCCGCGGGAACGGCCGTGCCCCCCTCGACCGGCCGTCCAACCGCGGGAATGCGGCTCTGTCATCGGGTCCGCCCCGTCTCGGACGCAGGACCGCAGGGGAAGACTGCCAAAGAGATTGCCGTATGGCAAATACTTGATGTCGAGCTGCGGGCGGAGGGGTCCGCGCGCCGGGCCGCGCGGGCGCCGGTCAGGCCGTCCGGGACCCGAGCATCCCTCTTCCGCCGTGCTCACGCCGCTCACCCGCCTGGCCGAACTCGGTCAGCGCGTCGAGCAGCCGGCCCCGGGAGGCGGGCGACATCTGCGCCAGCACGTCCCGCACCGCCGCGCGGCGCCGCCGGACCAGCTCGGCGTGCAGGCGCTCGCCCTGGTCGGTCAGCCGCAGCACGATCTCGCGCCGGTCGACGCGGGCGGTCTCCCGCACGATCAGCCCGGCCGCCTCCAGCCGGTCGCAGAGCCGGCTCGTGGACGAGGGGATCGCGCCGAGCTCCTCGGCGAGCCGGCCGAGGTTCAGCCGGCCGAACCGCGCGATCACCTCGACGGCGCGCAGCTGGATCGGCGAGATGGCGGGTTCCAGGCCCTGGTCGGCGCGGTTCCAGAGCAGCGCCGTCGCGCTCAGCACGCGCTCCACGGCGGCCGCGACGTCGTCCGGGACGGCGCCGGGTGCTTCGCTCGCCTGCTGTTCGCCTGACGGCCGCGGTCGTCGCTGACTCACACCTCAGCCTTTCGCACGGAGTCCCCGCCGGTGAGGCCTCTCCTCGGCCCCCGGTGGCCCCGCCGCGCCGCCCCCGGTCAGGGACCGGACGGTACGGTCGCGGGCGGTACCACGATAGGGGCTCGGGCCGTCGGGACGCACGGCCGCGTCCGCGCCGGTGTGCGGAGGCGCCCTCCGGCCGGTCCCGCCCCCGCCGGGAGGCAGGCGCGCCATAAGGCGCATTCGGGGCGTGCGCCCCGGCATTCTCGATTTCATGATCGATAAATCCCCCTTCCGTGCGGGTGGACCATTGCGGCCAAAGCATGTCCTTGGCGGATATGTGCGATGTAGCATTTGCGCCCAGACGTTGCCGATCCACGGGGGACGGGCATTCGTGGTGAGTCGATACGGGGGCACCCCGGACGGGGCCGGGCGACCGGTGAGGCGGGCTTTCCCGCATCTTCTGGTCCTCCTGCCCGGCCTGGGCGGAAGTGCCCTGCGCAGGGGAGACGAGGAGATCTGGGGGACGGGCGCCGCCCTGGCGCGGGCCATCGCCAATCCCGATCGGCTGGCCCTGCCCAAAGCGCGGCTGGACGATCCGGAATACGACGACGGCGTCGAGGCGTACGATCTCATGGCCATTCCGGTACCCGGGTTTTCCCGGATTCTCGGGCCTTACCAGAAGCTGCGGTCGCGCCTTCGCCGGCACTTCGAGCTGGACGACGCCAACCATCTGGAATTCGCCTACGACTGGCGGCGTCCGGTAGCGGTCAACTCCGCCCGGCTCGCCGGCGCGGTGGCGCCGCGCCTCAGGGCGCTGCGGGAGCGGTTCCCCGCCGCCGGGGTCATCCTCGTCGCGCACAGCATGGGCGGCCTCGTGGCGCTCGACTACATCCGCCGCCACGACGTCCGCCGCGACTGCCGGCGCGTCTACACGCTCGGCACGCCGTTCCGGGGCGCGGTCAAGGCCCTCGACACCCTCGCCAACGGGCCGCGGCTCGGGCCCGTCCCGTCCGAGCGGCTTCCGCTCGGGCACATCCACGAGGCGCTGCACCGCCTCCCGTCGGTCTACGAGCTGCTCCCGCTCTACCCGGTGGTCACCGACGCGCGGAACGGCTCCGCCCGGCCCGCCGCCCGGGTCGCGGAGCTCGCCGGTGCGATCGCCGGGCTCGACGCCGGGCGGGCCCGCGCCTCGCGGGACTTCCTGCTGGAGCTCAACGCCCCGCACGAGCGGCTGTCGGACGTCCGCCCGGTGATCGGGTACGGGCAGCGGACCGCGCAGCACGCCGTCCTGCGCCCCGGCGGGCGCCTGGAGGTCTCCAAGGCGGCCGGGTCCGGGCTGACCGGCGAGGACTCCGGCGGTGACGGCACCGTCCCGGCGGTCTCGGCGAGCCCCGCCGTCTACCAGGAGGTCCCGCCCGTCTACTGCAACCAGACGCACAACGGCCTGGCGCACGGAGGCGACCAGGTGGACGAGCTGATCCGCATGCTCGGCTACGACCTTTCGAGGCTGGCGCGGCGCAGGCCGGTCCTGTTCCCGGAACGACCGGACACCCCCGCTCCCGCTCCCTCCCGCGCCGAGGCCGAGCCCGACGACTTCGGGCCGCCTCCGGGAGAGCGCGTGCTGGGCCTCGACCTGGCCGACGCCTACCTCGCCGTGGAGCCGGTCACCGTCACGGGCAGAGCCGAGGGGTTCGAGGCGGGCGACACCCTGTGGTTCCGGTTCGCGGCCGGGGCCGCCCCGGCGCCCGGCGACCCCGCCACCACCGTGGTCGAGGACGACGGTTCGTTCGCGATCCCCTTAGGACTCGTCCAGCCGGGCCTCTACACGCTGTCGGTCGCGGCCTCTCCCAGAGGAGACGGTCTTCTCGACGTGGTGCACGTCTCATGAGCACGGACTGGACGTGGTGGTCCACCAACCCGGCCGACCTCGCGGTGTTCACCGTCCCCGCCGAGTACGAGCTGATGCGCGGGGTGGGGGAGGAGCTTCCCCGCACGGTGCTCGAACGCGCCGGGTTCGCCTATTCGCAGCTGCTCGACCTGGAGCTGGCCTACGACGGGCCCCTCTACCACTGGAACCCCAACGGCCAGAAGATCCGCCAGCCGCACCAGGTGGTGGAGACGGAGAGGCACGGCAACTGCCTCGACCTGTCGGTGGCCTACGCGGGCCTGTGCCAGCAGCTCGGGCTGCGACCGCTGATCGCGCTCCTCGATCTCCCGAACGGCCCCCACGCGATCGTGGTCCTTCCGGACGTCTGGCTCGACCAGGACGAGGCGACCCTGGTCTGGGGCCGGGTGCCCGCAGCGGACGGACTCGCGCGGCCCACCGCGGACCACGTCCGCGAGAACCTCGCGGGCCGGTGGCACCCGGTGGAGCTCACCGCCCTCACGCCGCTCCCGTTCGGCAGCCGGCTCGGCTTCGAGGAGGCCTGCGCCAAGGGCAGGGAAGTTCTCCACAGGTCGAACGGGACGACGATGGTGGACGTCGGCTTCGTCCTTCACGTGACCAACCGTCCGGTACGCGAGGTCGACAGGTCCCTCGTCGAGCGGCCCGCACCCAGGGCGTCCTTCGGAGACGAGGTGCGCCTGCGCTACGCAGGCAGGCTCGCCGCGCAGCCCGCCCGGTGGGACGTCGAGGGGCTGGAGGAGATCGCCTTCGACGGCGGGACTCAGGACCACGCCCTGACCGCTCCCGCCCTGCTGCGGGCGCTGCGCGCCAAGGCCGTCTACCAGGCGATCGGGGGGACGCCGGGCCTCCAGCACGCGCGCTGGTTCTTCTACGAGGCCACCGACCGGGTGGTCGACACCCAGAGCACGGAAGTCCTGCTCGTCGAGGCCGCGCTGACGGGCTACGACCGGGTTCCCGATCCCCTGACCGCCTTCCTCCTGCGGGTGGCGGCGCATCACGGTGTCGGCCTCGACCACCCGGACCTGCACACATGGGTGATGGAGCGCGGCCAGGAGAAGGAGGCCTCCGAGTACCTGCGGACCTGCAAGCGGCACTACTGGGCCCTGATCTTCCTCGGCGAGGAGACCATCGGCGCGGACCGGGACGGGCCGATCCGGTTGTGCGCCGTGGTGGAGCCGAAGCCCGTGGGCCTCCTGGAGGCCGCCGACGGCGACGGGTCGTACATCGACCACGCGCTCGTCAAGACGGAGTGCCGGTCCCCGGAGGAGCTTCCCGCCAAGCTCCACGAGCTCATCCGCGACCTCCAGAAGAAGCTGGAGAACGCCCCCATGGTGATCGACCTGGTGGCGCCCCTGCGCTTCCTCACCGAGGGCTACGAGCACCAGAGCCTCGTCCCCCTCCCGTCCGGTTTCAGGGAGCCGCTGAGCCGCCGGTGCAAACCGAGGCTGCGCTGGGTGAGGCACGTGCTGGACCCCGGCGTCCGGCAGATGCAGCACGACCGCGCCGCGGCCATGGCGGAGTCGGCGTGGGAGCACGCGCCGCCCCTCCTCTCGCCGGACGAGGCCGGCAGCTGGGACGCCGTCTCCGCGTGGCTGGCGCACGAGGCCAACGCGAAGCGGCCCTGCGTGCTCGCCGTCGAGGACGAGACGGTCCGCACCGAGGCGCTGGGCTGGCTGCTGGCCGCGGGGTGCGGCTACATCGTGTGGCACCGCCCCGGCGGCGTCGTGCAGATCACGCGGCGGCACTGGGACGAGCTGAAGGGGCACCAGCGCCGCCAGCTGCTGCCGGAGAAGCTCCTGAACGGCGGCAACGGCGCGAACCCGCCGTCGGTCATCTGGAACGACCCCACGGGCCGCCCGGGCTTCGACCTGCCCCTGGCCCGCCTGCAGAACCCCCCAGAGGAGAGCGACGGTGACCTGGAAACTGTTTCACGGTGACGGCAGGCCCCGGCCCGGCGGGATCGGCCCGGACGGCAGGCCGCTGCCGGCCTGGCGCGCCCTTCCCGACCTGCCGCCCTGGCGGGGACGCGCCGAGGGCGGCGGCCCCCCGGTGTTCGTCGCCCTGCCGGGCCTGGACGACGCCGTCAACGCGGCGCTCCACCTGCGCCGCCCGCTGCTGATCAACGGGTCCGCCGGGATGGGCAAGTCGACGCTCGTCGGCGTGCTCGCGCACGAGCTGCAACTCGGCGAGGTCCTGGAATGGCACATCACCTCCAAGAGCACGGTGAACGACGGGCTCTACCGGTACGACGCCCTGGACCGCCTGCACGCCGCCCAGCTGGCCGACGGGAACGCGCCCATCGGCGAGTTCGTCCGCCTCGGGCCGCTCGGCACGGCGCTGGCCGATCCCGGCCATCCGCGCGCCGTGCTCATCGACGAGATCGACAAGAGCGACCTCGACCTGCCGGGGGACCTGCTGAACGTCCTGGAGAGCGGCCGTTTCGACATCCCGCCCCTGATGCGCAGCAAGGGCGGCCCGTTCCGGGTGACCGGCGCCGACGGCCGGACCTACGACGTGGGGGACGGGAGGGTCACCCGCCGGCACTATCCGGTCATCGTGCTGACGAGCAACAATGAGCGGACGTTCGCCCCGCCCTTCCTCCGCCGCTGCATCCGCTTCCAGATCAAGAACCCGGACGCCTCCTTGCTCACCAGGATCGTGCAAGCGCACCTGCCGGAGATCGACGGCGCGTGCCGGCAGGACATCGAGCGTTTCGCGGGGCGGCTCCAGGCGGGCGAGAAGCTCGCCGTCAACCAGCTCCTGGAGATGGTGTACCTCGTCACGGGGCACGACCTCGGCGCCGAGGAGCGCGGGCGGCTGGAGAAGATCCTTCTGGACGATCTCGGCGAGCGGTGATGGACGGCCTCGTACGCGCGCTCGCCGAGTTCGGGCTGGCCCGCGGCGACGCGGGCCCCGACGCCGAGCAGATCCTCGACCTGCTGTGGCTGGCCCGGGACCCGCCGCCCCTCCCGGCCGGGCGGGCGGCCCCGGTCACGCCGTCGCCGCTCCGGGTCCCGGCTCCGCCGACGGTCCGGGAGGAGGCGATCGAGCGGCGACCGCCCGAGCCCACCGGGCCGGACTCGCCCGCCACGGTCGTGGAGCCGGTGTTCGCGGGCGACACGCCCTCCGTGCGGATCGGGGACGGCGCGGCCGGCTCGCCGGAGGCGGGCGGTCCACCGGAAGGGGGCGGCCCGGCCGAAGGGGCCGGCGCGGGTGACGAGGACGCCGCGCCGGGCCGAGCCGGCTCGGACGAGGGGCCCGACCGGCTCGTCCCGGTGACCGGTGTCGGCTTCAAGGGCGTGCGTCCGCTGCGGGACGCCCTTGAGCTGACCCGCGCGCTCCGGCCGTTCAGGCGGGCCGTGCGACCCGGACCGCTCGTCCCCGACGAGGAGGCCACGGTGCAGGCCACGGCCGAGGCCTGGGTCACCGCGGCCCTGTCCGCCCGGGCCGCGCCCTCCCGCGCCGGTGCCGCCTCGCCGAGGCCGCTGGTCGTCGTGACGCACCGCCCTCCGGTCCGCGCGCTGGACGTCGCCCTCGTGGTCGACACCGGCTCCTCCATGCGCATCTGGGAGCGGGCCTTCACGCAGCTGGAGCACATCTTCGTCCAGAGCGGCGCGTTCCGGGCGGTGACCCGGTGGGGGCTCCTCCCGCGCCGCGACGGCTCCCGCCTCGTCGACGCGGGCGGCACCCGCCATCCGCCGGACCGGCTCAGGGATCCGTCCGGCCGCCGCCTCGTGCTGCTGGCCTCCGACGCGGTCGGCGACCACTGGTACGACCGGGACATCTGGGAGACGATCGAGTCCTGGGCCGCGGTGATGCCGACGGCGCTCCTGCACGTGCTCCCGCGGCGCTACTGGGGCGAGACCGCGGTCGGCGAGCCGTGCCTGCGGATGCGGCTCGGCGCCCCGGGCACGCCGGCGCCGAACGCCCACTACACGGTGGAGCGCGGCTGGTGGATCACCGGGACGGCCGGCCTGCCGCTGCCCGTGGTCGGGCTGAGCCCGGCGGGGCTCGGCGGCTGGGCCGGGGCCCTCACCTCGGGCGCGACCTGGGCGGAGGGCATCTCCACCGCGGTGCCCGGGACGGGCCCGGCGGAGCACCCGAGCGCGTACAACCGCCGGCTGGAGAACCGGGACGGGCAGCTGCTCGCGGCGTTCATGCGCCGCGCGTCGCCGCGCGCCGTGCACCTCGCGCAGGTCCTGTCATGCGCGCCGACGCTGTCCACGCAGCTGATCGAGATCCTGCAGGAGCACCTCGCCCCCGAGACGGGGCTGGCCGAACGCGCGGAGATCTTCGTCTCGGGCCTGCTGGAGCCGGCCGGATCCGAGAGCTACCGGTTCCTGCCCGCCGCCGTGGAGACGTTCCGGGAGCAGGTCGGCCACCTGGAGGAGCTCAAGGCGTTCAACGTCGCCTCCGACCACCTGCAGCGCAACTTCGGCGTCGGCGGGGACCTGCGGACGCTCGTCCCCGATCCGGGCGGGAAGAGCGGCGTCCCCGTGGAGGCCGAGCCGTTCGCGCAGCTCCGGCGGAACATGGCCGACCGGCTGGCGGTGCTGACCGGACCGGAGGACGCCGTGGCGGCGATCCTCCCGGACGGGGGCCGCCCGTCCGGCGAGGGCTTCGTCCTGCCGGCCGGGCGGCACCCGGCGGGCGAACCCCCGCGACCGGTGTCCCTGGAGCCGGCGCCGTTCGACCGCGCGGCGGTGCCCGCCGCGCGGACGGCGCCCGTCCCGCGGGCGCTCCCGGCGCTGCCGGCGCCCGTGGCGGCGCTGGCCGGCCACGTGGCGGCGGTCGAGGGCGGCGGCGCGCTCACCATCCTCGATATCGGCGCGGCAGGCGTCACCCGCTACCGGGTGCACCGCGACGCGATGGGCACCCCGCACCCCAGCAGGCTCGCGACCGAACCCTGGACCGGGCTCGGGACGGAGGGGGCGGCGGCCCCGCGGATCGAGCGCCTCACCGGCGGCCGCGGCCCCCTGGCGGCGATCCGCACCGCCCCGGCAGGGCTGGCGGAGGCCGACCGGGTGGCCGCGCTGGTCCGCGAGGCCCGTCCGGACGCCGATCTCGTCACCGCGCCGGACGCCGACGTCGCCGGCTGGCTGCGCCGCGTCGTCGAGCGCGAGCCGATCCGCCAGCCCTACAGCCTCGTCGCCCTGGCCCCGCACAACGGCGCGGGGGGCCTGCGGCTCACCACCGTGCCGCTGTTCGCGCCGGGCGCCCTCCGCGACGACAGCGTGCCGGTCTCGGTGCGCTGCGAGCCCGGCGCCGACGCCGGAACGGCCTTCGCGGTCGGCGCGCACGGTCCCGACGGCCTGTTCCGCGTCATGTCGATCCGGTCGGCGCGGATCCGGTCGGGGCACCACGACCTCGTGGCGCGGCTGAGGCGCCCCGGCCTGGTCAGGTTCGGGGGGCTGGACGGCCTGGCCGCCGACCGCCGGGACTGGACGCAGATCGTCACCGCCGTCCCCGACCGCTACGACCCCCGGCCCCGGCCCCTGCACCTGGTCTGCCTCGTCGAGGTCAGCGGTGCGCGCGAGCGGGTCGCGGACCGGCTGAGCCGCATCGACCAGCTCGTCATGCTGCTGGGATGGGAGGTGCCCGCGGGCCTCAGCGTGTCGCTGGTCGCCTACGGCCGGCACGACTACGGGGACCGGCTCGGCCGCCGCGATCCCGTGCCCGACGTCCTGGCCTGGTCGGCCGACGCCCGGACGGCCCGCGCCGCGCTGTCCGCGGCGACGGAGCGGGCCCCGCTGCCGGTGACCTACCCCGACGCGGCCATGGTCGAGGACGCGCTGGCCGTCGTGGACGAGAGGCTGCCCCGGCGCCCCGGGGGCCGCACCGCGCTGCTGACGGTCGGCGACCGGCCGCCGCATCCGGCGCGGGTCACCGCGTCGGAGATCCTCCCGTGCCCGAACCGCCGCGACTGGACGGATCTGCTGCGGCGGCTGGAGGCGCGGGAGGGGATGACGTTCGCGGCGATCTGCGACGATCCCGCCCGGCGGCCGGAGGCCCCCTGGCGGCGCCTCGGCGGCGGGGCGCCGCCCGTCCCCCTCGACGTCGTCGACGCTCAGCGGCTGGCGATCGACCTGCGGCTCGTCCCGCCGATGGCGGCCCGGCTGCCCCTCCCGCTCGTCATCTGACAGGCTTCGCCCCCGCCGACAGCCGCCGCAGCGCCTCCAGCAGTTCCGCCGGGGGGTCGGAGAACGAGCCGAGGAGCTTCTCGGCGGCGGCGTCGTCGAGCCTGGGGCCGTGCATGAGCCGCAGCAGGACCGAGTAGAACAGCACCGCGATGGAGCCGGAGAGGTTCGCGTGGCCGGCCATGAGCCCGAGATCGTCGATGACCTTGCGGTGCTGCGCGCGCTTCTTGTGCGCGTCGCCGGACCGCAGTTCGGCGTCGAGCCTTCCGAGCGCGGTCACCAGCGGCTCGTGGCGCTCCTGCCGGAGCATGTCGCGGCACACGGTGAGCAGCGTCTCGATGTCGGACGACTCGCCGGTCGCGACGGCCACGGCCGTCTTCAGCGCCTGGAGCACGGCGCGGGGGTCGGCGAACGACAGGGGGGCGGCGGCGCTCGCCAGTTCGCCGCGGACGTCGGCGGAGCCGGCGGATTCCGTCAGCAGCGCCAGGTACCGCCTCGGCACGTCCGCACCGGCCGGCAGGTCCAGTGGCCGGTCCCAGGTGAGCGCCCGGGACCCGGACGGGGCGTGGTCGGTGAACGACAGCCGGATCCGGTGCTCGGCGGTGCTCCTCGTCCAGGTGGAGACCGACAGCCGGGCGCGCATCCCGTACGGCAGCAGCCACGCCACCTCGTCGAGGAAGCGCAGGCGTTCGAGCATGGGAAGCGCCCCGGCGTCCTCGATGACGACGGGCCGGCTCTCCCCGGACAGCAGGGTCGCGGCGGTCCCCATCGCGGGCCCGCCGGGCGGCTTGCCGGGTTCGCCGGCCGGGAGGACGACCGTCGCGGCGGCGCCGTCCGCGGGCGGATCGAGCGGGGCGAAGGCCCGGTACAGCGACTCGTAGGACACCCGGGCCCGCGCGAGCGGTGCGAAGGGGACGCAGAACACGCGCGTCACCGAGTCGCCGGCGGGCGCCGCCCCCGTCCCGCGCCAGGTCTCGATGGCGAGCGTCAGGTAGGGGACGTCCCGCAGGCGCGTCCAGCCGATCGTCACCTGTGGCAGCTCGGCCGGCGCGCCCGTGTGGTACCGGTGCACGATCTCGGCGAAGTTCCCCCGGCTGAACCGTCCTCCGCTTCCGGCGAGCACGCCGCGCAGGCCGGA
Organism: Actinomadura sp. NPDC048955; assembly: GCF_040649435.1. Lineage (NCBI taxonomy): Bacteria > Bacillati > Actinomycetota > Actinomycetes > Streptosporangiales > Thermomonosporaceae > Actinomadura > Actinomadura sp. NPDC048955. The sequence continues at coordinate 16,055 of NZ_JBEZJI010000006.1, read as the reverse complement.
GCGCCGGTCCAGCCCCCACAGCGCCCACTCGGCGGTGACCCTCGTCTCGTCGTGCGGCATGCGGCCTCCGATCAGGGGGGCGGGGAGTTGAGGCGCAACCACTGCAGGGTCAGCACCAGCAGCGTGAGCACCAGAAGCAGGACGACGACCGTCAGGAACGTGATCCAGGGCCCCTGGGGGTCGTAGTGGGGCTCGCGGTTCTGCCGGGGCCGGGACTGGCCGGGTCGCTCATCCGGTCTCGATCCTTCGCCCCACGACGGCGGAGCCGACGTCCCGGACGGGGAGGGGGACGCGTGCCGTCCCCGGCCGCCGCGCCGGGGACGGATCTTGCGGACGAATCTCTCCACCACGCTCCCGGACTCCTGCGGAGGACCGCTCGGGGGCGGCGGGTCCGGCACGGTGCCCTCCAGGATCGCCTCGATGTCCTCGGTGACCTGGGGACCGAGCGTGGACGACCGCAGCATCCGGCCGAAGTACGCGTCGAAGAGGGCGGCGCCGGCGTCCGGGGAGGGACCGTGCAGCGAGAGCGCGGCCGCGAACAGCGCCGGGGTCGGCTGGAGCGCCCGGCTCCCGTCCACGACCTCCTCGAACTCCTTGACGCCCAGCTGGGGGCCGTAGGCCGCTTCGAGCAGCCCGCGCAGCCAGGTGAACTGCGTGAGGTCGTCGTTCGGGAAGCGTCCGCGGAGCGGATGGGCCAGGTAGGCGTGCTGCCACAGCGCGCCGACGGCGTCCTCCTCCTCGGCGAGCCGCCGGGCCAGCTCGCGGAAGACCAGGTCGAAGAGGCCCACCCTGAGCGGCTCCCGCGCGGCCGCCGCGACCAGCGCACCGCTGTCGAGCCGGCCCAGGATCCTCCGGCGCCCGTCCTCGCCGCACCTGACCGCGATGAGGAGGTCCACGACCGGGTCGGCGCAGGGGTAGGTCTCCAGGGCCCGCAGGAGCAGGCCGTGGACCATCCCCGCGTCCTCCTCGATCTGGTCGAGATGGGCCTCGCTCAGGGTGCTCGCGTACGCCATCTGCAGCAGCGCCTGGTAGAGCTGGAGCTGCCGTGGCGGTGCGAGCACGGGCGACTCCTCCAGCAGCCGCTGCTCCTTGACGATCTGCCGGTACCGGCCGCGCTGCTCGGCCGTGATGCTCTGCGTCCGCAGATGCTCCAGCTGGTCGACGCAGTACTCGGCCGCCTCCCGCCGCCCGTTCCGGCGTGCGTCGGCGTAGGTGCGCAGCACCTCCGCCGGGTCCGTGTCGGCGCCGACCACGGGCGCCGGACGCTGCGGGGGAGAGTCGGCGATGTCCTGGAGGCGCCGCAGGGCGGCCCGGATATGGAGGTGACCGAACCCCATCGGCTTGTCGAGCCGGGCCAGCTCCCCGATCACGTGGGACAGGTCGTTCTGGCGGGCGAGGACGTCCAGGTAGGTCTGCGCGACCTGTTCCGCTGGAGGCACGGACGGCGGGCCGCTCCACATGACGGGAAACGCGCCCTCCCGCACGTGGCTGCTGAACGCGAGCCTGAAGTTGTGCTCCGAGGTGCTGCTCACCCAGGTCACCGCCGAGAACCTGGTCCGCATCGGGTAGGGCAGCAGGGCGGCCACGGTGTCCAGGAAGCGCAGCCTGTCCAGCATGGGGACGCCCTCCGCGCCCTCGATCTGGACCGGGGACCGGGTGAGCAGGAGCGCCGCCGCCCCCAGCGCGTCCGAGCCGACGCGGGCGGCGATCCGGTGCGGGTCGAGCCCGGGCACGCTGATCGGCTCGCCCGCGGCGGCGTCGTAGGTGGCGAGCGCCTCGTAGAGGTCCACGTAGGAGATCGGATGCCCGAGCTGGAAGTAGGGGACGCCGAAGTAGCGCGTGACCGCGATGTCCCGGCCGAGCCGGTCGCCCTCGCTGGACCATTCCTGGATCGCGAAGCCGAGGTAGATCTCGTCGCCGAGCCGCGTCCAGCTGATGGCGACCTGCGGCAGGTCGGTGTGGGTGCCCGGCGAGTAGCGGGAGATGATCTCCGAGAAGTCGTGCCGCCCCAGCCGGACGTCGCTGCAGCGGAGAAGGCGGAAGTCGCGCTCCTGCGGGTCCTTGCCCCACAGGGCCCATTCCGGCGTCAGCCGCACCCCGTCGGTGCTCATCGTCGACACCTCACCCTTGCTGATCGGCGGACAGGGACTGGGCGAGCCACAGCAGCGGCTCCATGACGTTGATGGGCCGCACGCCGCTGCGGATCTGGTAGCCGCCCGGAGCGGGGACCAGGTTCTGGTAGTCGCGCGGATCGAAGCGGTTCGTGCCGGGCGGGAGGTGGAAACCGATCGCCGAGGTCACGAAGAACCTGATGCGGTCCTGGTGGAAGAACTTCTTCAGCTTCCGCAGGACCAGTTCGGCGTTGCCGCTCGCCGACACCCCGCAGAGGCTCTCGAACAGGCGCTCGGCGTCCTCGTCCTCCATCACCCGCGGGAAGCCCCGCGTGTCGTCCGGGTCGACGCCGAGGACCCCGATGCTGTCGGCCGTCTTCAGCACGCTGACCTCGTCGAACTTGGTGACGCACACCGCCAGGTGGTGGGGGAGGCGGCCGCCGGGGAACGTGCCGGCGGCCACCATCCGCTGCGAGAGCTGGGCGAGCATGCCGTGCAGGTTCTCGAAAGCGTCGCCCTTCTCGTACTCGCGGATCGGGTCGAACAGGTAGAGGATGCCGCGGCTCTGGACGAGGTTGTCGAGCAGCCTGCGCCCGATCACCCGTCCCCGCTCGAACTGCTCGCCGCCGGCGTCGATCAGGTCGAGGCCGATCCGGCTCTCGGCCACGACGGTGCGCCGCCGCGGGAACCGTCCGGTGCGGACCGGGCGGTTCCCGATCAGGTACCACTTGTAGCGCTCGATGGCCTCGCCGGTCGCCCGGGGGAACTGCCGCCTGTCGGCGAGTGACCGGGTCAGGTCGGTCAGCACCTCGGTGGAGCCGGCGTCGGCGCCGACCACCTTCCAGTCGCCGTCCACCTGGGTCAGCGCGATGTCCAGCGCGGCGAGGAAGGTGGTCTTCCCGCAGCCGGCCGCCCCCCACATCGCGATGTTCTGCGTGGCGGCGCGCTCATCCTGTCCTGGTTGCATCCTCGACCTCGTCCCTCCGCGGGTGGACGTCATGACGGCTCGCTGATGGGGAAGGGCACGCGGTACCCCTCGTCAGGGCCGAGGCCCAGCCGGGCCACGAGTTCAGAAAGGCCGCCGCCGGCGTCCGCGCCCGCCGGGGGCTCTCCGGCCAGCCGCGCCCACGCCGGATGGGAGCGCGTGGCCGGACGGTCGCACAGGGCGCCGACCCGCACGCGCCGCTGGTGCCGGAGTCGTACCAGCGCCTCCTCCCAGTCGGTCCCGGCGGGGCAGGGAAGGTGCCCCGGCGTGGGCCAGAGCGGATGCGGCGGACGGTCGCCGACCAGGACCAGCGCCGTCCGCTCGGCCTCCGCGCCCCGGACGCCGGGGGCCGGCCGCGCGGCGGTGCGTCCGCGCGCGGCGAGCCGGGCGTCGACCTCGGCCAGGACGCACTCGACCGGCGCCGCGCGCGGATGGCCGGGCGGCCCGGGCGGGCGTGCGTCCAGCTCGTCCAGCGCGGCGAGCGCCTTGTCGGCGGACGCGTCCCAGAGCAGCACCTCCACCGGCGACCCTCGCGGCCGCCGCTCGTAGGAGTGGCTCCCGTACGCGATGAGGGACACCGTGAGCCCCGGGCGCATGCCCGCCGCCACCTCGCCGATCACCTCCCGCGCGCGGGAGACCCGGGCGGCGACCGCGTCGGCTTCCGCCGCGCAGACCTCCACCGCGCAGACCAGGTGGGTGCGCGGCATCGTCCGCGCGAGCCGCGCGGGAAGCGCGGCCACCAGCTCGTCCGTGCTGCGCTCCTCGCGGCTCAGGGGGCCGGGCAGCCCGTGGAAGGACACGCGCCCGGGCCCCCGCAGCTCGGCGCTGAGCGGGTAGCGGCCGGGCGCCAGCCGGATCCGCCGCCGCGACACCAGGCTCAGCGTCCTGCGCTCGCTCGACCACGCCATGACCGCGAACACGGTGCCGTCCTCTCCGGCGGGCTCGCAGCGCAGGGTCAGCGACGCCCGCTCGCCGCGCCGGGCCCCGACCGCGAACAGCAGCAGGCCGGACAGCTCGGGCCGCCCCGACGCCGCCTCCTGGACGGTGACGAGTTCGTAGCTCTGGCTCAACGGCTCGTCGTCGATCACCTCGCGGAGCAGTTCGGCCGTCCGCGCCCCGTGCACCCGCGCCGTGCGCGCGTCGGGCCGCTCCGCCGCCAGCCACTCGTGCGCCAGCAGCGGCCGCATCGCCGAGGTGAACGTGCAGGTCAGGAACACGGTCGGCGCGTCGTGCAGGCGCGGGACGCGGTCGAGCACGGCCCCCCGGTCGAGCTGGTCGTACCTGACCAGGCCCGACCAGGGCGTCCGCCAGGTGCGGCCGGACGGAACACCGTTCTCCAGCCGCACCAGTTCGTGGACGTCCAGGCCCTCGGCCGTCGCGTCCACCACCAGAAGGGGCTTTTGCGAAGAATGCATAACGATCGCTTTTGCAAGGCTTTCGCGTAGCTCCCCACTCTGTTCGATCAATGGCGGCTCCCGTCACCCCGTGGAAATACGGACTCAAGGCCGGCCCCCAGGCCGCGAGACTGCATCGATTGTGGGGCATGGGATCGCATTACCGGCCCCTCAATGGCCTGATCTGGCCAATGGCTTCAAATGGGGACTGCGCCACACTGCCCTCCGAGTTCGCTGTTTTATGCTTATCCATCCCAACCATCGGCGCGAGCGGGGGCCGAATTGCGCAGAATTTTGATCACCCTCTCCGGCGCCCGGGCCTCGGTCCTCGACCAGTGCCCGACCGAGCGCGGCAAGTTCGAGGGCATCGGCGGCGCCGTGCTCACCACCAGCACCCTGGCGACCATCTCCATGTGGTTCGCCCTCTCCAGCGCCATCGGCGTCCACCCGGTCGCCGCGATGCCGCTCGCGCTGCTCTGGGGCCTGGCCATCCTGAGCCTGGACCGGTGGCTGGTCGCCACCATCCCCTCCAGCGGCGGCCGGCGCTGGAAGCTGGCGCTGCCCCGGGTGGCGATGGCCGTGCTGCTCGGCTTCGTGATCTCGACCCCGCTGGTGCTGCAGATCTTCCGGGCGGAGATCGACGCGCAGATCGTGGAGATCAAGCAGCGCCGGGCCGACGACTTCGCGCTGGACCAGAAGAGGGGCGCCATCGGCGCCGACGTCGCCCGCGACCGCCAGGCGGTCGCCGGCCTCCAGCAGGTGATCGCCTCCCAGGGCGACGTCCCGCTCGACCCCGCCTCCGACGTCCGGATCCGGGCGCTCACCCAGCAGCGCGACGACCAGCGCAAGCAGATGCAGAGCCAGTACCAGCAGTGGCAGTGCCAGCTCTACGGCGGCCCCCAGTGCCCCCGGAAGGGCGACGGGCCGCTCGCCGCGGCCAGCGAGGCCGCGTACCGCAACGCCAAGAAGCGCGTGGACGACCTCAACGGCCAGATCGAGGACCGCAAGCGCGAGCTCACCGCGACGGGCGACGCCGCCAAGCGCACCCGGCTGGAGCAGGCGCAGGCCGACCTGCCCGCGGCCCGGCAGCGGCTCACCGCCGACGAGCGGCGCCAGGCCGATCTCCAGCGGTCCTTCGACGCGCAGAACGGCAACACCCACGGGCTGCTGATCCGCCTGCAGGCGCTGGACGAGGTCTCCGGCAAGGACGTCGTCCTGAACGGCGCCCGCATCCTCCTCTTCCTCCTCTTCCTGCTCATCGAGTGCCTTCCGGTGGCGGTCAAGCTGCTCCAGAAAACCTCGAATTACGATCAGATCCTCGCGCTGGAGGCCAAGAAGGAACTCCAGCAGGCCAAGAAGAAGATCGTTCCAGTCCCGGGAAACCTGTTCGGGGGCGAATCCGGCGGGTCCGTTCATGATATTTGGGGTGAGCGCCAAAGGGAGCAGGAGGAATGGCGCCCGGCCCGGCCGTCCGGACCGGGCAGGGAAACGGGGTCTTCCGGCGGCGAAGGCGGAATCCAAGGCGCCCCGGAATGGGGTTCCGGGCCCGGCGGCCCTCCGCCCGGCACCCGGCCGGAGGCGTCCGGCGACGGAACGCCGCCCTCCAGCGAGCACGAGGCGATCCGCAACGCGCTCGACACGCGCGTGACCCGGACGGTCGACTCCTCCGACCGCTCCGACGGCCAGCCCCTCTACACCGACGACGACGATTTCTGAGCCGCCGGTGGCCGGGCGCGACCCCACGCTGAACGGCCGGTACCGCGTCCTGTCCCGGCTCGGCGCCGGCGGGATGGGCACCGTGTGGGTGGGCGACGACCTGGTGCTGCACCGCCGCGTCGCGCTCAAGGCGATCAATCTCGAACCCGGCCGCCCGGGCGAGGCCGGCCCCATCGTCGCGCGCGCGAGGCGCGAGGCCCAGGCACTGGCGCGCGTCGGCCACCCCGCCGTGGTCGAGATCTACGACCTGTTCGTCGAGGACGGCGTCCCCTGGCTGGTGATGGAGCTCATCGACGGCCGCACCCTCGCCGACCTCGTCGCCGAGGGCCCCGTCGCCGAACGGGAGATCGCCCGGATCGGGCGGTGGGCGCTCGAAGGGCTGGACGCGGTGCACCGCGCGGGCGTCCTGCACCGCGACGTGAAGCCGGCGAACATCCTCCTCGCCGCCGACGGCCGCGTCCTGCTCGCCGACTTCGGCATCGCGCGGCTGGCCGGGGCCGCGTCCCTCACCGTCACGAACACCGTCCTCGGAACGCTGGAGTTCATGGCCCCGGAGCAGATCGCGGGCCACGACGCGACGGTCGCCTCCGACCTCTGGTCGCTCGGCGTCACCCTCTTCCTCGCGCTGGAGGGCTACTCGCCGTTCCGCCGGGGCGCGGACGCCCTCAACGTCCCCGCCACCCTCTACGCGATCGTGCACGACCCCGCGCCGGCGCCGAGCCGCCCCGGCTCCCTCGCCGACGCGATCCTCCGGCTCCTCGACAAGGACCCGGCCACGCGGTCCGACGCCGCCCGTTTGCGGAGCGCCCTGGAAGAGGTGGCGCGGGACGTCCCGCGGCCCGCGCCTCCCCGTCCCGCCGCGGTGGAGGCGCGGGTGCCGCGCGCGGAGGGGGCCGAGGTCCCCGGGCGGGCCGGGAGGCCGGGCGCGGTCCGCGCGGCACGCCCCGTGAGCGCGGCGCCGCCGGTGAACGCGAGACCCCCCGCTGGCGCGGCGGCCCTGGTCGAGAACATGACGGTGGACGAGGCCGCCCGGGCGGTCGTGAAGGCCGGGCCCGCGGCCGCCGCTCCCGCGTTGCTGGCGCTGCCCCGCCACCGCGCCGCGCTGATCCTGGCGGAGCTGCCGCCGGCGTCCCTCGGCGGGGTCCTCGACGCGATGGCGGCCGTCCCGGAGACGACCGCGCTGATCCTGCCGATGTTCACCGCCGAGCGGGCGGGCCGCGCCCTCGGGCGGATGACCGGGAGTCGCGCGCTGGCGGTGCTCGCCGCGATGCCTGCCGGCGAGGCGGCGCGCATCGTCGCGCAGGCCGACCAGCGGACGGCCGCCTGGGTGCTCGGGGCGCTGCCGCCGTCCGAGGGGGCGCGCCTGCTCGCCGCGATGCCGGTGCCGCGCGCCGCCGGGGCCCTCGGATACGTCCCCCCGCCGACCATCGCGGCCCTGCTGCGGGGGCTCCCCGGCGACCGGGCCGCCGCCCTGCTGCGAAGGCTCGCCCCTGCGGTCCGGGCGCGGGTCGACCGGCTGCCGTGAGCACCCCCCGAGTGAGGAGAACGACATGCGGGACTTCTACGCGACGATGGCCCAGGTTCTGCCCGTCCTCCTGCTGGCGCTCATCTGGGAGTCGAGGTACCTGCAGGAGCTGCGCGGCGAGCACCGCGTGACCCGCCGCGCCGACCCGGCGAACGGCGTCCGGTTCTGGACCAAGCCCCGGGTGCGGATCTACGGCTTCACCGCGGCCGGCGCCATCGTCGTGACGACGGCGCTGTGCTTCCTCGTCCTGGCGGGCGCGCTCCACGACGGCGTCTGGCTCCGGGTCGCCGTCATGTGCGGGCTGGCGCTCGCCCTGGCGAGCCTGCTGTTCCGCATCTGCGTCGAGCTGATCAAGGCGACGCGATGACCGGCGCGGATCCGAACCCGGCGGGCACGCCGCGCGTACGAGGGAGTGGGGCCCCGCGGGGCCCGGCCGACGCGACGTGAATGGACAGGGATTCGTGAAGCCTGCGCGGGGTGACCGGAGTGGGTGACCGGGCGGCGAGCGCCGGGTTCCTGTCACGGCTGCTGGAGGCGCTGGAGGACGACTGCGCGGAGTGCGGGGGGACGGGCAGCACCCCGAACGGGCAGTGGCTCGCCTGGCACCGGCGGGCCGGCGAGCTGATCGCGGTCGCCCAGGCCGCCCGCCGCGCCCACGAGCTGCGCCCCGTCCCGGGCGCCCCGCCGGCCGCCGCGCCCGAGCACGCCGAGCCCGCCATCGTGACCGCCGTCGAACGCGCCATCGACGATCACATGCGGGCCCGCCCGGAGGAGCCGGAGGAGGAGCGCTGCGCCGCGTGCCGCGGCCTCGGCAAGGAGCTCACCCCGGCCGGGCGGCAGTTCGCCGAGGTGCTCGCGCGGCACGGCTTCGTCCGCCGGGAGTGAGGCCCGGCTAGGGAGCCAGGAGGATCTCCAGCACGCGTTCGCGCGGGTCGGGCCCGGCCTCGGGCACGAGGTAGCCGCCGGCCCAGAACCGCAGCATCAGCCGCGCCCGCAGGAGCGCCTCCTCCGCCTCGAAGCCCAGGTCCTCCAGGCATGCGGCGATGTGGCCGAGCAGCGCCCGGTCGGCGTGCCGCACCGCCTCCTCCGCCGCGGGCTCCTCCTGGGCCCACAGCCGCATCGCCCGGTCGATGGGCGCGACCTCGCGGCCGAGCGCCTCGATGCGGCGCAGCCGCTCGCGCGGGTCGGCGGTGCTGCCGAGCGCGAGCCCGAGCACCTCGTCGGTCCGCTCGTGCGCCCACCGGTCCAGCAGCGCCCGCATCAGCTCCGGTCGGTCCCGGAAGTGCCAGTAGAAGCTGCCCTTGGTGACGCCGAGCCGGGCCGCCAGCGTGGTGATCGCGACGCCGCGCTCGCCGGCGCGGGCCAGCTCCCCGTAGGCGGCCTCGATCCAGTCGCGCCGCGCCACCCTGGGCCGCGCCGCCCTCGTCCGGGCCGTCATCCCACCCCCTGTCTCCGCCGGGCCGCCGTCACACCAGGGTCACCGGGCCGGGATCCAGGCCCAGCTCGATCCTGCCGTAGAGGGCGTACGCCGCGTCCGGTTCGAACACCACATGCCCGGAGAGCGTATTCACGTCCCGCTGCGCCCGCTGGAAAGGGGAGTCGGCGAACTGCGCGCTCGCCCCGGCCGCCGAGCACAGGTCGTTCACGACCCGCCGCGCCGTCCCGGCGACATGCGCCGCCACCAGCCGGGCCCCGGCCCGCCGCCGCAGGTCGCAGCTCCCCTCGGCCACGGCGCGGACGACGCCGCGCAGGGCGTCCTCCAGCAGCAGCCGGGCGGCGGCCAGGTCCGCGGTCGCGGACGCGAGCCGCACCTGCGCGCCGGTCGTCTCGCGCTGCCGCTCGCCGGAGTAGGCCATCACCCGGCCGCGCGTCCGTTCGGCGAACCGTGCCAGCACGCCTTCGGCCACGCCGAGCACGGGCGCGGCGCCGGTCAGCGCGAACACGGGCACGAGCGGCGTCCGGTAGAGCGCGCCGGAGTGGACGAGGGACCCGGGCGAGCGCCCCTCCGCCAGGTCGAGGAGCGGCACCGACCGGTGCGCCGGGACGAACACGTCCGCCACCTCGATGTCGTTGCTGCCGGTGCCCCGCATCCCGCTGGTGTGCCAGACGTCGTGGACGGCCACCTCCTCGCGCGGCAGCAGGAACAGCCTCGGCTCGACGGCGTCGTCCGCGGTGACCAGCGCCATGACCATGACGTGCCCGGCGTGCATCACCCCGCTGCCCCACGACCAGCGCCCGGTGACCCGGTGCCCGCCGTCCGCGGGTGCCGCCGTCCCGGTCGGCGCGAGGACGCACGGGATCAGCGCGTACGGCCGGTCCGCCCAGACCTCGGCCTGCGCCCGCTCGGGGAAGAGCCCGACCATCCAGTTGTGCAGCGTGTAGATGACCGACAGCCATCCCGTGGAGGCGCATCCGGCGCCCGCCTCCCGGCACGCCGCCGCCATCTCCTCGAACCCGCGCTCGGCCCCGCCGAACCGCTTCGGCACCAGCATCGCGAAGAGCCCGGTCGCGGCCAGGTCGGCGATGGTCTCGTCGGGCAGCCGCCGCGCCTCCTCGGCGGCTCGCGCACGTCCGGCGAGCGTCGGCGCGAGGTCCCGTACGCGGCACACGATCTCATCTCCATACTCCATGGTACGGAACCGTACTCCAAGGTATGGAGACCGGCCAGGGCCCCTCCCGGTTCAGGCCCGGCGCCAGCGGTAGGTAGACGCCGACGGAGGGAGAACGATGTGTCCGCGGGAGGGTGCCGAAGTCGAAGGCGTCCGGGTGCACGCCTTCGAAGTGCCCACTGACGGCCCCGGCGGCGAGGAGGAGGACGGCACGCTCCGCTGGGACTCCACGACCCTCGTCCTCGTCGAGGCCCACGCGGGCGGGCGGACCGGGATCGGCTACACCTACGGGGACGTCTCGGTCGCCGCGTTCGTGGAGTCCGCGCTAGCGCCCGCGGTGCGCGGCGCCGACGCGCTCGCCCCGCCCGCTGCCTGGGAGCGGATGTTCGCCGCGATCCGCAACGCCGGACGACCCTGCGCGGGCGCGATGGCGGTGTCCGCCGTCGACGTCGCGCTCTGGGACCTCAAGGCGAAGCTCCTTGGGCTTCCACTGTTCAGGCTCCTGCCCGCATTCCACGACCACGTGCCCGTCTACGGCAGCGGAGGCTTCACGAACTACTCCCTGGACCGGCTGGCCGGCCAGCTCGCCGGCTGGGTCGAGCAGGGCGTCCCGCGCGTCAAGCTGAAGGTCTCGCGGCGCCCCGACGAGGACCCCCGGCGCCTCACCGCCGTCCGCGAAGCGATCGGGGACGGCGTCGAGCTTTACGCCGACGCCAACGGTGCCCTCACCCGCAAGGACGCCCTGTACTGGGCGCGGCGTCTCGCCGAGGAGTGGGACGTGCGGTGGTTCGAGGAGCCGGTGAGCTCCGACGACCTCGCGGGCCTGCGCCTCGGTCGACCGCTTGCGCCACCTGGAGTACTTCCACGACCACGTGCGCGTCGAACGCCTGATCTTCGACGGGACGCTCACCCCCGCGAACGGCGCCCTCGTCCCCGCCCCCGACCGTCCCGGCCTGGGCCTGGAGGTCAGATGGCCCGACGCGGAGCCCTACCGCACCTACGGCTCCAGGGGAGTCAGTGGGAGGTCATCGTGGGGGTGAAGGTGACGGGGAGGGCGGCCAGGCGGCGGACCCAGAAGGACGGGAGCCACAGGAGTTCTTCCGGCTTGACGGCCAGTTCGATGTCGGGCAGGCGGTCGAGGAGGACCTCCACCGCCGTCCTGGCGACGACCTCGGCGAGCTCCGGGGCGGGGTAGGGGCATCCGTGGTCGCCGTGGCCGAACGACAGGTGCGCGCGGTTGCCGGCGCCGACGCCCTGCGCGGGCGGCTGGACCTGGGGGTCGGCGTTCGCCGCGGCCCAGCCGAGGATCAGCATGTCGCCCGGACGGATCTTGCGGCCGGCCAGCTCGCAGGAGCGCACGGCGAAGCGCCCGATGTTGTTCTGGGACGGCGTGTCCTCCCACAGCACCTGGTTGAGGGCTTGCGAGACGCTGCCGCGGCCGCCCTGGAGCGTCACGGCGAACTGCTCGTCCACCAGCATCAGCCGCAGCGTGTTGCCGATCCAGTGGCCGGTCGGCAGGGTCCCGGCGCTGAGCATCGGGATCAGGTCGCTGATCAGCTCGTCGACGGTGTAGCCGGCGGGGTGCTGGAGCAGGCGGGACGTGACGTCCGGGCCGGGGTTCGCCCTGCGCGTCTCGGCCAGCCGGCGCATCGTCTCCTGGAGCCGCTGGTAGGCCGCGACGGCGTGCTCGTCGGAGCCCGCCACGTTCTGGATGTCGCGGATCATGTCCGGCACCTCGGCGTCGGGGACGCCGAACAGGCCGACCATCACCATCGGGGGGAGCCGGTCGGCGAACTGGGTGCCGAGGTCGGCCTCGCCGTCCCCCGCGAACTCGTCGATCAGGTGGTCGGCGACGCGCTCGCTGATGCCCGCCAGCTCGGTGCGGTCGACCGCGTCCAGCGAGTCGCTGATCGCCGCGCTGCGCCGGTGGTGCTCCTCGCCCTCGGCGAGCATCACCGAGGGGTTCCAGCCGACGAACGGCAGCAGAGACCAGTTCTCCGGGACCATGTCCCAGGCGTTCCAGCGGCGGGTGTCGCGCGCGAACAGGGCGGGGTTGCCGGTGACGTGGTTGACCTCCCGGTACCCGATCACGTACCAGGCGGGGATGTCGCCTTCGAGCAGGACGGGCACGACGGGGCCGTGCTCGCGCCGCATCCGTTCGAAGAAGTCGCTCGGCCGCTGGTCGAACTCCTCGCCGTACAGGCGCACGGCGTTCTCGTCGGCGGGCGGCCGGACGGTCGCGTCGGTCACTGCGCGGCCTCCTGGAGCGCGGCGGGATCGTGGAGGGTGGTGAGGTGCCGGACGAGCGTGATCAGCACGTTCTTGGACGAGTCGCGCTGCCGGGCGTCGCAGTCGATCAGGGGGACGTCCTCGGGCAGCGACAGCGCGTCGCGGACCCGGTCCAGCGGGGGGCGCGGCTCGGGGCCCTCGAACCGGTTGACCGCCACCACGAACGGCATCTTGTGGTGTTCGAGCCGGTCGAGCGGATAGAAGGACTCCTCCAGGCGGCGCGTGTCCACCAGCACCACCGCGCCGAGGCTGCCGGAGAACAGCTGGTCCCAGATGAACCAGAACCGCTGCTGGCCGGGGGCGCCGAACAGGTAGAGCACGCGGTGGGCGTCCAGGGAGATCCGGCCGAAGTCGAAGGCGACCGTGGTGGTGCGCTTGTCGGCGACGCGGCTCGGGTCGTCGATGCCGACGCCGGCCTTCGTCATGACCTCCTCGGTGCTCAGCGGGGGGATCTCGGAGATCGAGCCGACCATGGTGGTCTTCCCGACGCCGAACCCGCCCACGACCACGATCTTCAGCGCGTCCCGGACGCTTCGCCGCAGCGGCACGCCGCCCGCGGGCGCGGGGTCCGGTGCGCGGTCAGAGGGCTTTGAGTCCAACGAGCACCTCCTTCAGGGTGTCCAGGTCGGCCAGGTGGGTGGTCGCGGTGGCCGACGTCGGATGGCGGACGGTGATGTGGCCGGTGTCGCGCAGGTCGAGCAGAAGGATCTTCACGACGCTCACCGGCAGCCGCAGATGGGAGGACAGCTCGACCACGGCCACCGGCTCGTTCCGGCACAGCCGCAGGATCGCGACGTGCTCGGACTGCATGCCCGGCGCCGGGTCGTTCTCCGCGACGACCAGCGTGACGAGGTCGAGGTCGGCGTCGCCGGCCCGGCTGCGGCCACCGGTCACGGTGTAGAGCCGGTCCGGCCCGCCGAGATCCAGGGGTCGGGGGGTCATCTCGACGCGGACGTGCGCGGAGCCGCGGTCAGGTAGCCGCCGATCTGCTCCACCAGCTCGTTCATGCTGTGCCCGACCAGGCCGACGTCGGCGTCGTCGCCGGCCACGACGGCCAGGTGCGCGCCCTCGCCGGCCGGGATGATCAGCAGCAGCCCGCCCGGGAACTCCACCATCGCCTGGCCGGCGCCGACGCCCCGGCCGAACTCGTGGGAGGCGGTCATGGACAGGCTCTGGATGCCCGAGGCGATGGCCGCGAGCTGGTCGGCCCGGTCGTTGCTCAGCCCGGGGGTGTGGCAGATCTTCAGGCCGTCCCGGGACAGCACGAGGACGTGCTGGACGCCGGGGGCCCGTTCGGCGAGGGATGTCAGCAGCCAGTCGAGTCGACGCTCATCGGTGCTCATCAAGATCACGGGGCGCCGTCCGCCGCAGACGCGGGCCCCTGCCTCCTATCTGTCGATCCTGCGGTCCGGACGAGGCCGCCGGGACCGGTCGGCCGGCGGCCGTCCGCGGGACGGGCGCCGGGCCATGAGCTACTGATCGGGGTCTTCGGTGGACGTGTCCTCCCGGGCGGAGCCGGTGCCGGCGCCGCCGGTCGTTCGGTGGCTCCCCGACGTGGACGCGCGGAACGCGGCGAACCGCGCCCCCGGATCGCGGGGGAGCGGAGGCGGGGCCGCCGGCTGCTCCACCTCCTCGGTGAGGGTGGCGCCGCGCCGGCGTTTGGGCAGGTACGCCGACGGGTCGGGGGCGTCCGCGCCGGGCGCCGCCGCCATGGCCGCGGCGGGTTCGCGGACGGGTCCGCGGGCGTGGGCGCCGGTGCTCCGGGGCGCGCTGCGGATGGACTCCGCCAGCGTTCCCGTGCCGGGCCCTTCGGAGGAGTGGGTGACGAGCTGGCGCGGGATCAGCACGACCACGCCGACGCCGCCGCGCGAGGACGGCCGGAAGCTGACCCGCAGGCCGTGCTTGCCCGCCAGCCGCCCGACGACCGCCAGGCCCAGCCGGGTGCCGGGCAGCGACGTCAGGTCGGCGGCCTCGGAGACCAGCCGCTCGGCGCGCTCCCGCTCGCGCTGGCGCATCCCGAGCCCGCTGTCCTCGACGGTGACGACGATCCCGGCGTCCTCCTCCTCGGCGTAGACGTGCACGGCCGAGCCGTGCGGGGAGAAGTTGGCGGCGTTGTCCATCAGCTCGGCCAGCGCGTGCATGACGCCCTCGGCGGCGAAGCCGGCGATGGCGGCGGTGCTGGTCGAGTGGTACTGGACGCGCTGGTAGGAGGCGATCCGCCCCATGGCGCCGCGGATGACACTCTCCAGCACGATGGGCTTGGTCCAGCGCCGTCCCGAGCGCCCGCCGCTGAGCAGCGCGATGCTGTCGGCCAGGCGCCCCATCTGGGAGACGTGGTGGTCGAGGTCGAGCAGGTCGCCGAAGACCTCGTCCTCGCTGTAGCGGTCCTCCAGGTCCCGGAGCTGGGCGAGCATGCGGGTCGTCTGCGCCTGGATCCGCGCGGCCGCGGCCGCGGAGGCCGCCATGGCCGCCGCCCGGGTGCGCTCCCCGGCGGCCACGTCGTCGGCGAGCGCGCGGAGGAGCCGGCCGAGCGCGGCGTGCGCGGGCGCCGGGAACTCGGCCAGCACGGACGCGGCCGAGGCGCGGTCGCCGCGGATCCGCTCGATCAGGACGGGGAGCGTCGAGTCGGCGAGCCGGTCGACCTCCTCCTCCAGGGCGGCCAGCTCGGCCTCGGCCCGGGACGCGTGCCGCTCGCTCGCGGCGACGCCCTCCGCCACCAGGCGCACCAGGCGGCCCAGCAGGTGGTTCGGGACGGCCTGCAGCCCGGCCAGGGTCTCGTCCGGCCCGGCTCCGGCGTGGAGCCGTTCGATCAGGGCCGGGAGCGGTCCGTCGACCAGTTCCTGGAGCCTGCGCTCCAGGAGGTCGCTTTCGCCCTCGACCCGGGCCAGCCGGGCGCGGGCGGCGCGGGCGCACACGGCGTAGTAGGCCGCGGCCCCGACGGCGAGGCTCACCAGGAGGGTCCCGATGCCGCCGCCGAGGGCGACGACGGTCCGCGCTCCCCGGTCAACGGCCAGGAGCGTTCCCAGCCAGGCGCCGCCGCTGACGATCGCCACGATCAGCCAGACCCAGAAGGCGCGTTCCAGCGCGGCGCGCTCGGTGCGTGCTCGATCCGCTCGCGTTGCCATCCCTCGTGTCCCTGTGAGCGTCGGTGACTGGCGCGCAGGACTTTCTCGACCCGCTGCACGGTGGTCATATCGGAATAAGGCGTGACAAGGATGCACCAAAATACCGGGGCACACAGGTGATCACGGAAAATGGTCGTCCTCTCCCGGCCGCGCGGCAGGTGAGCGCGCCGGGCGGGCCCGCGGGGCGCCCGGTCCGGCGGGCCGGGCTCCCGGCGCCCGCTCGCCGCCCCACGCCTCGGCACCGAACTCCTGCGCCGCGCCACCGGCTTCACCGCCTTCGGCGACCGCGAGATCACCCGCG